>NZ_LZIK01000044.1:0-101047 GCF_001667105.1 Mycobacterium sp. 852002-51152_SCH6134967
CCCTTGAGCTCCTCGGGGAAACGGTCGTAGAAGATGTCGTCGGCCACCCTCTATCCACCCGAGGGCTTCGGCGCCCCCAAGCACCGCAAGGGCCACGCTACAGGCGATTTCGGGCTGCCCGCCGGCACCGAGATCTTCTCCGCGGACAACCACATCTCGGTGGCCGACGACATCTTCTACGACCGTTTCCCCGAGGAGCTCAAGGGCGCCGCGCCGCGCATCTGGTACGAGGACGGCGCCTACATGGTCGGCATGAAGGGCAAGGCCTGGACGGGGGGTGACTTCGGCCGGGTGCTGATGCAGTACGACGACCTCGCCGGAGCGGCGTCGAACAACATCGAGGCCCGCGTCCGTGAGCTCAAAGAGGACGGCATCGACAAGGAACTGGCCTTCCCCAACGCGGTGCTCGCGTTGTTCCACTATCCGGACAAGGCCCTGCGCGAGCGGGTCTTCCGGATCTACAACGAGCACATCGCCGATCTGCAGGAGCGCAGCAACGGCCACTTCTATGGTGTTGGCCTGATCAACTGGTGGGACCCCAAGGGCACCAGGAGCACGCTGGAGGAGCTGAAGTCGCTGGGGCTCAAAACGTTCCTGCTGCCGCTCAACCCCGGGAAAGATGACGACGGCAACATCTACGACTACGGCAGCACCGACATGGACGCGGTGTGGGACGAGATCGAGGCCGCAGGCGTGCCGGTCAGTCACCACATCGGCGAGACGCCACCCAAGACGCCGTGCCAGCACAACAGCGTCGTGGTGGGCATGATGGTCAATGTCGACTCGTTCCGCGAGCAGTTCGCCAAGTATGTGTTCTCCGGCATCCTCGACCGCCACCCGACGCTGAAGATCGGGTGGTTCGAGGGCGGTATCGCCTGGGTGCCAACGGCTCTGCAGGACGCCGAGCACATGCTCGCGTCGTACCGACACATGTTCAACCACCAGCTCGAGCATCCCGTGCGGCACTACTGGGACAACCACATGTGCGCGTCGTTCATGGTCGACCCGCTCGGCCTGGAGCTCATCGACAAGATCGGCGTCGACAACGTGATGTGGTCGTCGGACTACCCGCACAACGAATCCACGTTCGGATACTCGGAGAAGTCGCTGAAGACGGTCGTCGACGCGGTCGGACCCGAGAACGCCGTGAAGATCGTCAGCACCAACATCAAGAACTTCCTGGGGATCTCGTGACCACATTCGCACCACAGTCGGCGTCGATCGACATTCCGGACCTTCCCGACCTCGCCCGGATGTACCGGGAATGCGGTGCCCGGCTGCGTGATTCGATGAAGGACAAGGGTGTCGCCGCACTGGTGCTGATCGGCAACGGCAACGTCGTGTATGCGACCGGAATCAGCTGGCCGCTGCTCGACGCCGGGCTCTCACACGTGGAACGCCCGGTGGCGATCGTGCTCGCCGACGACCCGCATCCGCACTTGTTCATGCCGCTGCGCGAGGGGTCGTCATCGCAGTGCGAGGTTCCCGACGATCATGTGTACGGCCCGCTCTACCTCGAATTCGACGAGGGTGTCGAACAATTCGCGAAGGTGCTGGCCGACCTGGTTCCCGCGGGCGGCAAGATCGCGGTCGACGAGCTGACCGGCGCCATGCGCCGCGCATCCGCAGCTCTGTTCCCTTCGGGTCCGCCGTCGGACGCCGCGCAGGTCGTCGGGCCGGCCAAGCTGGTCAAGACGCCCGACCAGATCTCGTGCGTCCGCCATGCCTGCCGTATCACCGAAGAGGCGATGGTCGACGTGCAGAAGGCGCTCGCCCCCGGTGTGCGGCAGGTCGACCTCTCGGCGGCGTTCGTCCGGCGCGCCTTCGAACTCGGCGCGACCGCCAACATGCTCGAGGCCATCTGGCAGGTGATGCCCACGACGAAGACCAGCGGTTCGGTCTGGACCACCACTGGAGATCTGGCGCTGCCCCTGCTGACCACCGAACGTGAACTCGAACGCGGCGACGTGCTGTGGACCGACATGAGCATCACCTACAAGGGCTACTGCTCCGACTTCGGGCGCACGTGGCTGGTCGGCGACGAGCCGAACGACCGCCAACACGCGCAGTTCGAGAAGTGGCGCGAGATCCTGTCTGCCGTGCTGTCGGTCACCAAAGCCGGTGCCACGAGCGGTGATCTGGCCCGCGCGGCGATCGCCGCCAACGGTGGAACCAAACCGTGGCTGCCGCACTTCTACCTCGGCCACGGCATCGGCACCAACGCCGCCGAAATGCCGATGATCGGAACCGATCTGGGCCAGGAGTTCGACGACAACTTCGTGTTCCCCGCCGGCATGCTGCTGGTGCTCGAACCCGTGGTGTGGGAGGACGGCACCGGTGGCTACCGAAGCGAGGAGATCGTCGTCATCACCGACGACGGTTACCAGTCCATCACCGATTACCCCTACGCCCCTTACGGACGGAACTGAATGGCACTCCAGATTCTCCCTGACGCAGCCGATCTGCGGCGGGGCCGCCGCGAGCGCGCGCTGGCCCAGATGGAGGAACGCGACATCGACATCCTGGTGCTGGGCCGGCAGGCCAACGTGCGCTACGTGACCGGCGCCCCGCAGCTGTGGGTGGCGGGCACCCGCCCGTTCGGACCGATTTGCGAGGTGATCCGCTCGACCGGAGAGATCCACCTCAACAGCACCTGGGACGAGGGCATCCCCGACGAGATCCCCCACGACCACCTGTACGGGCTGGCGTGGAATCCGATGACGCTGGTCGAGGTGCTCAAGGCGCTGCCCGGGGCCGCCACCGCCAAACGGGTCGGAACCGATTCGCTGACACCGACGTTCGCGCAACTACTGCCGATGGCGTTTCCCGCCGCAGAGATCGTCGACGCCGAACCGGCGCTGAGGGCCGCTCGCCGCATCAAGACACCGGATGAGATCGCCGTGTTGCGCGGTGCGCTGGGCGTGGCCGAAGCGGCGCTCAACGCGGCCCGCGCCGAGTTGGCGGCCGGAGCCACCGAGAAGTCGCTGACGGGCGCGCTGATGGAGGCGATGGCGGCTGGCGGTGTCTGCACACCCGCCACCCAGGACGGCGCATGGGTGACGAGCAAGGAACATCCGTGGCGACGCGCCCGCAGCAACGGCCACATCGAGGACGGTGACCTGGTGGCGTTCTCGGCCGGTGCGCTGGCCGACGGCTACGTCGGCGAAGTCGGCCGCACATGGCCGGTCGGAGAGGTCGAGGGGTCTGCGGTCCCACAGCTTTACGATCGCTGGAACCGTCTGTGGGACAAGCTTCTAGACGCTTGTCAGCCGGGTCGTCCCGCGAGTGGCCTGCTCGCCGCCTACGAGGCGGTCGGTGAGCCGCTGCCCGCGATGCCCGTCGCCCACGGCCTCGGTCTGGGCTACGACTCGCCCGTCGTCACCCCGGCCCTGCGGGCCACCATCGCCGACGAACTGCTCGAACCCGGCATGGTGCTCGCGGTCAGCGGCTATGTCTGGCAGGAGGGCGTGGGCGCGGTCTTCAGCCGCGACGCTGTGCACGTCACCGCCGACGGGGCCGAGGTGCTGACCTCCAGTCCGCTCTGGAGTGGTGCGGGCGTCGGAATCGGTTGACGCGCCATGTCGGACCTCGGGAGTCGGCCCGCGCCTGAGGAGATCGTCCTCTACGAGAAGGATCCGGCGACCAAGATCGCGACCATCACGTTCAACCGGCCGGAGTACCTGAACGCGCCGACGTCGGCTGCGCGGTTGCGGTATGCCGACCTTCTGCGTGGCGCCACCGTCGACGACGATGTGAAGGTCGTCGTGATCCGCGGTGTCGGCGAGAATCTCGGCAGTGGCGCGGATCTGCCGGAGTTCATGGACGGTGACGACGACGCGCGGCTGGCCGAGCTGCGGGTGGACGATCCGAATGTCACCTATCCGCCAAAGGGATCGTTCCGGCACGGCGCGACGATGGGGCAGTGGTACGCCAACGTCGCGGCGGGCAACCGGGCGTTGCAGGAACTCAAGAAGATCAGCATCGTTGAGGCCAAGGGGTACTGCTACGGCTGGCACTTCTACCAGTGCGCGGACGCGGACCTGGTGATCTCCAGCGACGACGCGCTGTTCGGTCATCCGTCGTTCCGGTACTTCGGTTGGGGCCCGCGGATGTGGACCTGGGTGATGACCATGGGGCTGCGACCGTTTCAGGAGATGGTGTATACCGGTCGCCCCTTCACCGCCGACGAGATGAAGGAGTGCAACTTCCTCAACAAGGTGGTGCCGCGTCACCAGCTCGAGGCCGAGGTCGCCAAGTACGCCCACGCGTGTGCACGGAACCGACCGGTGGACAGTGTGTTTCAGCAGAAGATGTTCTTCGAGGTGGTCAAGCAGTTCCAGGGCGAATACCTCGGCAGCCTGCTGTCGGCGATGTTCGAGTCGATGGGCGGCGCGGCGCGGCCCGACGGCGACGACTTCATGCTTGCCGACGCGATCGATGTGGGCCTCGCGGACGCCGTCAACGACAACGACGACAAGTTCCCGCCCGAGTTCCGGTTGAGCAAGGCCAACCGCAGAAAGAAGGATTAGTGCCGGCGCTGGACGAGTACACCGTCGTTGACCTGTCGAGCGGAATCGCGGGAGGCTACGCCACCAAAGTCCTCGCCGACGGTGGTGCCACGGTGGTCAAAGTGGAGTCGCCGCAGGGTGATCCGCTGCGAACCTGGTCCGCGTCGGGGGCACGCATCGAGCCGGAAACTGACGGGGCGCTATTCAGCTTTCTGGCCTGCTCGAAACACAGCGTCGTCGTCGACCCGGACGTCGCCGCCGACCTGGACATGTTGCGCGGGTTGCTGTCAGCCGCCGATGCGGTCGTGTGGTCGCGCGGATCGGCGGTCGCCGAACTCGACGAGTTCACCCCCGCCGCCCTCGCCGATGCCTACGGTCATCTGACCGTCACCGCGATCACCCCGTTCGGGCTCGAGGGACCGTGGGCGGACAAGCCTGCCACCGAGTTCACCCTGCAGGCGTGGTCGGGTGGCGTGATCGGGCTGGGCCGGGGTGCACCGGATCGCGCGCCGCTGTTCGTCGCAGGCCAGATCGGGGAGTGGCTGGCGGGCGCGTACGCGGCCGCAGGTACGACGGCGGCCCCGGGTCTGGTCGACGTCTCGATCCTCGAGGCCCAGATTCTCTGCCTGACTTACTATTCGGTGTCGTTCAACGATGCGCTCGGACGTCCGTTCCGGGACCGCCGCCGGTTGACCGTGCCAGGTGTCGCGTCCGCGGCCGACGGGCTGGTGGCGTTGGGGTGCGGCACCGCGCAACAGTGGTTCGACCTGTGCGCGATGGTCGGCCACGACGAATGGATCGACGAGGGCGGTGACCTGTCGATCACCGAACAGGCCAACATCCACGCCGAGCAGATCTACGAGTGGGTGAAAGAGAACCGCGTCGAGGACATCCTCGAGCTGTCCAGCGCCTTCCGGATTCCGAACGCACCGGTCGGAAACGGCGCCACTGTCACAGATTTCGACCAGTTCGTCGAACGCGGCACGTTCGTCACCAATCCTCGCGACGGCTTCACCCAGCCCGGGCCGCCGTACCGCACCACGCCGTCGCTGCTGCGCGCGCCGCTGCCCGCGCCCCGGCTCGGCGAGCACACCGCCCTGTATCGTTCGCGAACGGTACAACAGGGTCGCGATTCTGCCGAGATCACGACCCTGGGTGGGGTTTCGCGAACATCGTTCGAGGGGCTACGGGTGCTCGACATGACGAGCTTCTGGGCCGGCCCGTCGTGCACCCACATGCTGGCGTTGCTGGGCGCCGAGGTGATCCACATCGAGTCCACCGCGCGACCCGACGGCACGCGGCTCATCGCCGGGGTGCCGATCACCGAGGAGCAGTGGTGGGAGCGCTCGCCGATCTTCTCCGGCTTGAACACCAACAAGAAGAGCGTCACGCTCGACATCCGTTCCGAGCGCGGCGTGGAGCTGCTGCGCCGGCTCATCACGACCTGCGACGTCATTGTCGAGAACTACACCCCGCGGGTGCTCGACCAGATCGGTCTGGACTTCGATGCCGTGCACCGGCTGCGCCCCGACGCGATCATGATGCGCATGCCGGGATTCGGGCTCGACGGGCCGTGGCGCGACAAGCCCGCGTTCGCTTACGTGATCGAGGACTGCTCCGGAATCACCTGGCTGACGGGGCATCCGGATCAGAACCCGGTCGAGCCGTATTCGGTCGGCGATCCCAACGCCGGGGTGCACGGTCTCAACGCGCTGTTGCTCGCGCTGGCGCACCGGCGACGGACGGGACAGGGGGTGCGGATTGAGGCCGCGATGGTCGACGCCGCGCTCAATGTCGCCGCCGAGCAGGTCATCGAATACTCGGCCTACGGAAATCTCCTGCAGCGGCAGGGCAACCGCGGGCCGACCGCCGCGCCGCAGAACCTGTATCGCACCAGCGAGCTCGACGAGTTCGGCCGCCCCGACGACTGGGTCGCGATCGCGGTGGCCACCGACGAGCAGTGGGCAGGCCTGGTCGATGCCCTCGGGCGGCCGGCGTGGGTGACCGACGAGCTCGCCACGGCCGACGGCCGTCGGCGCAACCAGGACACCATCGATGAGCACCTGGGCGCATGGTGCGCCGGCCGCACCGGTGACGATATCGTCGAAACGCTCTGGGCGGCCGGGGTTCCGGTGGCCAAGGTGATGCAACCGCACCGCGTCGGCGACCTCGAGCAGCTGGTGCACCGCGGCTTCTACGAGGAGGTCGACCATCCCGTCAACCCGCCGGCCCGACACAGCACGCTGCCCATGCGTATCGCGTCCGTCCGGAGTTTTCATCGCAGCCCCGCACCGCTGCTGGGACAGCACAACCGCGAGGTACTGACCGCGCTCGGGCTCAGCGACGACGAGATCACGGCGCTCGAGGAGGAAGGGGTCATCGGAAACGCGCCCGCGGGTCTCACCATTCGCACAACCAAGACCGGTTGACGGGCGCAGGAATGACCGCAACCAGCGCCTAAGATTGCAGCCAGCGCTGTGGGCCTGTGAACGACCCTCACCGCAATGTCGGTGCTAGGCGCGTAGCGAGTCGCTAGCCTCGACCGATGGCCATCGATCCGTCGAACATTCTGCTCACCGGCCGCGTGGCGGTCGTCACCGGCGGTGGCGCGGGCATCGGCAAGGGAATCGCCGAAGGGCTCACCGCCTTCGGGGCGTCCGTCGCGATCTGGGAGCGCGACCCGGAAACCTGTGCGGCGACGGCCTCGACGATCGGCGCGCTGGGCATCGTCACCGACGTGCGTGACAGCGCTCAGGTCGACGCGGCGCTGCAGCAGACCGCCGATGCGCTCGGCGAGGTGTCCATTCTGGTCAACAACGCCGGTGGCACCTTCTTCTCGCCGATGCTCGAGACCACGGAGAACGGCTGGGATGCGCTGTACAAGGCGAACCTTCGTCACGTGCTGCTGTGCACCCAGCGGGTCGCGCGCCGTCTCGTGGAGGCCGGCAGGCCGGGCAGCGTCATCAACGTGACGTCGATCGAAGGTGTGCGCGCCGCACCGGGATACGCCGCATACGCCGCCGCCAAGGCCGGCGTCATCAACTACACCCAGACCGCCGCGTTCGAACTGTCCCCACACGGCATCCGGGTCAACGCCCTCGCCCCGGACCTCACCTTGACCGAGGGCCTGATGCAGATCTCCGGCGGCACGCTGAGCCCCGACGTCGCTCCCGGCATACCGATGGGCAGACCGGGGCATGTCGACGAAATCGCCTCGGCAGCAGTGTTTCTGGCCTCCGGCATGTCGAGCTACCTCACCGGTCAGACGATCCACGTCGACGGCGGGACCCACGCGGCGGGCGGCTGGTATCACCACCCGGACACGGGTCGCCCGACACTGGGGCCGGTCTAGCCCGGTCGCGTCGCGAGACTACGGTTTCTGACGAAATTCGCACGCTTTTCGTCAGAAACCGCCGTCTCGGCAGAGTTCCCGTCAGTGGGTCCAGCCCGCGGCGGACTGGTCGTCGAAGGTGCGGTCGATGCGCTCGAAGCGGCGTCGAATCGAGCCGCGTGCCGCGTTGTGTGGTAGCACGTAGAGCCGGTTGGCTTCGATCGCGTCGGCGGTCAGGCGCGCCACCTCGTCGACGTTGAGCACGGAGTCGTCGCTCGGATCCGACGCCAACTGCTGAACCGAGTTTGCGCCGGACGCGGTGGCCGGACCGTAATCCTCACTGCGCACGCGTTCGGTGTTGGCGAGCAGATTCGTGTCGACGATCATCGGGCACAACACCGTCACCCCGATGCCGTTAGCGCGCACCTCGCGCGACAACGTCTCCGCGAGCGCGACGACGCCGTACTTGGCGACGCAGTAGGGGCCCAGGCCGACGTTGGGAATCAGCCCGGCGAACGACGAGGTGAACGCGATGTGGCTGTCGGCTTCCTGGGCGATCAGCCGGGGCAGGAACGCCTCCACGCCGTGGATCGGGCCCCACAGGTCGACGTCGATGACGAATCGCCAGTCGTCGTGGCTGGTCTGCGCGATCGGGCCGGCGTAGGCGATCCCGGCGTTGTTGAACACCAGGTGCACGTCACCGAACACGCCGAACGCCTCGTCGGCCAACCGGTTGACGTCGTCGAACTTCCGCACGTCGCACACCACGCCGTGCGCGTCGACGCCATCGCCGCGCAGATCGGCTACCGCGCGGTCGAGCGCCGTCGAATCGATGTCGCTGAGCATGATGCGCGCCCCGCGTCGGGCGAACTCCTGAGCGGCGGCGAACCCGATACCGCTCGCGCCGCCGGTGATGACCGCTGCGCGTCCGTTGAACGTCTCCACCCGCCGAAGACTAGGCCGTCAGGACAGATCGCGGGGTCGATCCCACGCCGGCTCGCCCAGCCGGGCGCGGATCGCGCCCCACGGATCGGCGTAGGTTCCGGGTGTGTTCCGGTAAGCGCCGCGGCGTTCGAGGAGCGCGCGCAGTAGCGGCGCGAGCGGGGTCAGCAGACGCATCACATAACGCGTCCAACCGGCATTGGCGGCGGCCTCGGCTTGCATGTCGGGCCACGAATAGTGCTGGAACTGAAGCGCTTCCTGCGCGCGGGTGGTGTCCATCCAATCGGTGACGAACCAGGTGTCGTCGCGGTCGGGGTCACCGGGCCGACCGGGCGGCAGCACCCCGGGCAGGCCGCGGGCCGCCGCCAGCGCCGCGCCCACGTCGCCCTGGCGGATGCGGTGCGAGTCGTCGCCGGCGATCAGCAGGATCTCCCCGACGACGTCGGCGGTGGTCGCCGCGGCGAAGGCCCACGCGACATCGCGGACGTCGACGGTGTGCAGCCGGCCGTCGGTCGGTAGCAGGCTCTCGAAGTACAAGGCGTCGGCGCTCATCGGCATCGCGTTGGGATCGGTGCTCAGCACACCACCCAGGCGCAGCACCACCCACGGCAGTTTCGAGGCCCGCACGATCGCCTCGGCCTCCGCCTTGGTGCCGCTGTAGAGGTCGCAGGGCCGCATCGGGTCGTCAGCGCGCACGGGCGCCGCGGCCGTGTGCGGGTTGCGGGCACCGTAGACCGCGTTGCTCGATGCCTGGACGAAGCGCGGCGGCGCCGACTGCTGTTCGGCGATGCGCACCAGCGTCGCGGTGGCCTCGACGTTGACGCGCCGCGCCAGGCCCGGGTTCTTGTAGATCGGTGGCGGGATCACGGCGGCCAGATGAATGATCGCCTCGGGTGCGACGTCGCTGACCAACCGCTGCACCGCAGCCTCATCGGTCAGGTCGGTCCATCGCACGGTGACGCCCCGCGGCAGCTTCGCCTGTGCTTTCCTGTTCGCCGGGGTGTCCAGGTCGGCCACCACCACGGAGCGTCCGAGTTCGGCCAGCCTGCGTGCGGTCGCCGAACCGACCAGGCCGAAGCCGCCGGTCACCAATATCGCCCCCGCCATTACGCCTCCCACCTGCGAGTATGACATTCTCTTTTTGCGAAAGTAGCATATTCACGTGGCGGGGAGGGCGGGTGCGGGTATGACAGGTGCGACATGAGTAGCAATGGGGCGCAAAAGCCGGAAGTCGCGAAGTGGGACCCCGCGTTCACCCGGGGCATCATCAACACGGTCGGCCCACTCATCAAGCGATACTTCCGCGCCGAGGTGCGCGACCTGGACGCCATGCCCGCGGCCGGGGGAGCGTTACTGGTGTCCAACCACTCGGGCGGCATGCTCACTCCCGATGTGCTCGTCTTCGCCCCGGCCTTCTACGCAAAGTTCGGCTTCGACCGTCCCGTGTACACGCTCGGGCACGACGCCATCTTCGTCGGGCCCGTCGGCACACTGCTGCGTCGCGCCGGCGTCATCGGTGCCAACCGGGAGAACGCGGCGAAGGCGTTGCGCGAGGGTGCGGTGGTGCTGGTCTTCCCCGGTGGCGACTACGACTCCTACCGGCCGACGTTCAGCGAGAACGTCATCGACTTCGCCGGTCGCACGGGATACGTCCGGACCGCTGTCGAGTCCGGCGTCCCGATCGTGCCCATGGTGTCGATCGGCGCCCAGGAGACACAACTGTTCCTCGCGCGTGGCGACTCGATCGCCCGGCGCATCGGTCTCAAGCGTTTACGCGCCGAGATCCTGCCCATCAGTGTCGGATTCCCGTTCGGGGTGTCGGTGTTCTTCCCGCCGAACCTCCCACTGCCCGCCAAGATCACCACGCGGGTGTTGCCGCCGATTAATGTGGTCGAGCAGTTCGGAGAGGACCCCGACGTGAAGGAGGTCGATGCGCACGTGCGCTCCGTGATGCAGACCGCGCTCGACGAACTGGCCGCCGAACGCCGGTTCCCGGTACTGGGCTGACCGATGGCTGACGTTCTCGGACTCGTGCAGACGCTGTGGCGGGCCGGCTTGATCGCGCCGCTGCGGCCCGATAAGTACCTGCGGATGGGCGCGGCGATGCGGCGCGTGGGTATGACCGCGACGGTCGGCTTCGCCGCGGCCGCGCAGCGCTGCCCGGACCGCCCAGGACTCGTCGACGAGCGCGGCACCCTGACCTGGAAGCAGATCGACGATCGCTGCGACGCGGTGGCCACCGGGCTGCAAGCCCTACCCGGCGGCACGCCGAAAACCGTTGCCGTGATGTGCCGCAACCATCGCGGCTTCATCGAGTCCCTGGTGGCCTCGAACCGAATCGGCGCCGACGTGCTGCTGCTCAACACCTCGTTCGCGGGTCCGGCCATGGCCGAGGTGGTCGATCGGGAAGGCGCCGACGTCGTCATCTTCGACGAGGAGTTCGCCGAGATCGTCGACCGGGCCATGGCCGACAAACCCGACGCGACGCGGATCCTCGCCTGGACCGACGAAGCTACCGACGGGCTGACCCTCGATCAGCTCATCGAGTCCAATCTCGGCAAGCGGCCCGCCGCCACCGAACGCAACAGCGACATCATCCTGCTGACGTCGGGCACCACGGGAACCCCGAAAGGCGCCAAACGCGGTCAAGGCAGTGGCGGCGCAGGCGATCTCAAGGCGGTGCTGGACCGGACCCCGTGGCGCGCCGAGGAGGCCACCGTCATCGTCGCGCCGATGTTCCACGCGTGGGGCTTCTCGCAGCTGCTGTTCGCCGCGCTGCTCGCCTGCACCATCGTCACCCGCCGCAAGTTCGACCCCGAGGCCACGCTGGAACTGGTCGACCGGTACAAGGCGACCGGTCTGGCGGTGGTGCCGGTGATGTTCGACCGGATCATGGACCTCCCCGACGAGGCGTTGAACCGCTACAGCGGCAAGTCACTTCGCTTCGCGACGGCGTCAGGTTCGCGGATGCGGCCCGATGTCGTGATCAAATTCATGGACCGGTTCGGCGACGTGATCTACAACAACTACAACGCCACCGAAGCGGGCATGATCGCCACCGCGACGCCGTCCGACCTGCGAGCGGCTCCCGACACGGCCGGGACCCCCGCCGACGGCACCGAGATCCGCATCTACGACGCTGAATTCAACGAACTTCCCGCCGGGGAGACGGGTCAGATCTTCGTCCGCAGCGGCACGTTGTTCGACGGGTACACCTCTGGCCAGACCAAGGACTTCCGCGACGGTTTCATGGCGTCGGGAGACGTCGGTTACCTCGACGAAGCCGGGCGGTTGTTCGTGGTCGGCCGCGACGACGAGATGATCGTCTCCGGCGGAGAGAACGTGTACCCGATCGAGGTGGAGAAAACGCTGGCCCAGCATTCCGATGTCAAGGAGGCGGTGGTGCTGGGCGTCGACGACGAGCAGTACGGTCAGCGCCTCGTGGCCTTCGTCGTGCTCAACGAGGGCAAAAGCGCAGGCCCCGACGACCTCAAACAGCACGTCCGTGACAACCTCGCCAACTACAAGGTGCCGCGGCAGATCACCGTCCTCGACGAGCTCCCACGCGGCAACACCGGCAAGGTGGCTCGGAAGGACCTGCTCGACCTGGTCGACTAACGGGCCGCGGGGGCCGGTGCCATCGCCGTGCCCACCACGGACAACGCGGGAAGCCCTGCCGCGGAGCGGATCTCGTCGAGGCCGTGCACCATGGCGTCGGTGGCCTCGTGGATGTCGTCGAAGGTCACGTCGTCGGACAGGATCGAGATGTCCACCTGGTCGACGTAACTCCACACCGTCATGTTGAACGCGCTGCCGGCCGACAGCACGCCGATCGAGTAGATCTCGCTCACGGGGGCGCCGCCGATGTGGCCGCGGCGGCGTGGTCCGGGCACGCTCGACACCGCGACATTCATCAGGGGGTTGTGCTTGGCTCGTTGGCTCTGCCAGCGGAGGAGCGTCGGTGTCAGCGGGGGAGGGAGGTACTCCATCAACTGTCCCTGCAACTTGGGGCCGAGCAGTTCGTAGTTCTCCTTGGCTCGCGCCGTCGCCACGGACGTCAGCCGGACTCGTTCGAGCGGATCGTCGATATGAACGGGCAGCGATACCGACAGGCCACCGATCTCGTTGCCGGTGACCCGGTCCGGGGACAGATCGGTGCTCACCGGCACCGACGCCATCAGGGGCCGGTCAGCGCGCCCGTCGTATCGCAACAGCAGTTCGCGCAGCCCACCTGCAGCGGTGGCCAGCACGATGTCGTTGAACGTCACCTTCAGTTGTTTGGCCGTCTCCTTGACCTCGGCCAGCGACAGCGACGCCGTGGCGAACGTGCGCCCCGGCGAGACCACGTGGTTGAGGAACGTCGGCGGTGTGCGGAACATCTTCGCCAGGTCCGGTTGATCGGTGCGCTCCTTGGCACGGCGCCGCAACTTGGTGAACCCGCGCACCGCGTCGCGAGCGAGCGTGGGCAGCGCGGCGACGTTCGTGGCGTGGTCACGCACCGCGACCTTCACCAGATCGGATCGACCCGGGGCGTCGCACACGGCGTACTCCTCGCGCTCGTTCTGCGTGCCGTCCGCGAGATCCATCAGCCGCGCAAGCAGATTCGCCGACGCCACACCGTCGGCCAGGGTGTGGTGCACCTTCCCGATGAGCGCGAAGCGATTGTCGGCCATCCCCTCCGCGAAGTGGAACTCCCACAGCGGGCGGCTGCGGTCGAGCGGCGTGCTGGCGATCCGGCCGATGACCTCGTCGAGCTCGCGGCGACCACCCGGGCTCGGCACGTGGACGCGGCGCAGGTGGTAGTCGAGGTCCACCGGGCAGTCTTCCAGCCACATCGGGTGATGCAACTTCCACGGGATGTCGACGAGCCGGTAGCGCAGGGGGTCGAGCAGGTGCAGTCGCCGGGCGATGGTCCGACGGAACAGGTCGAAGGTGAATTCACCGTCGAAATCGGCGGCGTTGATGATGGCGACCTTCAACGTGTGCGTGTGGAGGTTGGGCGTCTCGCTGTAGAGCAACATGGCGTCCATGCCGTTGAGTCGCTTCACATCCCCACCCCCTGCGGACCGTCGGTGTCCAAGGGTCCATCGAACCACTCCGACGGCCATGATCGGGGGGTTTCGGTCGGCGGGAGCCAAGCGCGTGTCCCTGGCTATTGTTAGTTGGTCGAACGATTGGAGTGGGCCGATGAGGGCGATCGTGTGCCGGGAGTACTGCCAACCCGAAGATCTGGTGCTCGACGAACTTCCCGATCCGACACCGAAACCCGGTGAGGTTGTGATCAGGGTGCGCGCGGCCGCGGTCAACTATCCCGACGTGTTGTTGATCGGCGGCAACTATCAGGTCAAGGTGCCGCCACCGTTCAGCCCCGGCAGCGAGATGGCCGGAGAGGTGATCGCCGTCGGTGACGGCGTCGACTGCCGCGTCGGTTCCCGGGTGACGGCGACGACATTCGTCGGCGCATTCGCAGAGCAGGCGGTGGTGGACGCGCGCGCGGTGTCGCCGATTCCGGACGGCGTCGACTACGCCGAAGCCGCGGCGTTCGGTGTCACGTATCGGACTGCGTTCTACGCCTTGCGTACCGTCGCGCCGGTACAACCGGGTGACTGGGTCGTCGTGCTCGGTGCGGCCGGCGGCGTCGGAATCGCCGCGGTCGATATCGCGCGACTGCTCGGCGGCAGGGTGCTGGCGGCGGCTTCGGGTCGAGAGAAGCTCGATCTGTGCCGCGAGCGCGGCGCCGAAGCATGTGTGGACTACGACCGCGAAAACCTGCGCGACCGGATCAAGGAGATCACCGGCAAGGCCGGCGCACAGATCGTCGTCGACCCCGTCGGCGGACCGTACTCCGTGCCCGCGCTGCGCGGCCTCGGGCGGGGCGGAACCTTCGTCACACTCGGCTATGCGGCCGGCGAGATTCCATCTGTTCCGCTCAATCTGGTGCTGCTGAAGGGTATTACAGTCCGCGGCATGGAGATCCGCACCTTTGCGTCGGACTACCCGGAAGAGGTGGTACGCGACGACGAGGAACTACACGCCCTGTACGCCGAAGGCAAGCTCCGTCCCTACATCGGCGCCCGGTTCGCGCTCGACGACGCCGCGGCCGCCTTGCGTCACGTCGCCGAGCGCAAGGCGTTGGGCAAGGTCGTCATCGACATCTAGGTCGTGCGCCTAGTCCAGAGCCGCCAGCGCGGCGCGGGTGTCGAGGTCGATGAACGCGGCCGAATACCGTTGCGCCAGCGCCAGACAGATGTCGGCGCCTTGCCACGCGTCGCCGCCGGAGAGCGTCGCCATCCAGATGGCCAGCCCGTGTGCGACCGACGCGCGGTACCGCAGCCACACTTCCTCGGCCGACGGGAGTTCGGCGGCGGGCAGAGTGAGCGCTGCGCGGTACTCATCGAGCAGGTCGCGTTCGGCCCGCCTGCGGTCCTCGATCGTCAGCGCCCCCTGCAGGAAATAGCCGAGATCCAGGGACCAGTTACCGCGTCGAGCCATCTGCCAGTCCAGGAACCCCACCTCGTCATCGGGCAGCACATAGGTGTTGCCGATGTGCGGATCGCCGTGCAGCAGGGTCGGGGCGGACGTCGAAGATCCAGTCAGGGTGCCGATGTAGCGGGCCCAGATGTCGACGAACAGGTCGGTGCCGCTGAGGCCGAGTATCTGAGAGGAGACGGTGTCGCCCAGTCGATCTCGGGCGATGTCGAGTGGCGCATGCTCGAGTCCTTCGAAGGCGACGAACGGCTCGAGCCAGTCCAGCGCCGGGTTCGCGGTCAGCCGCTCACCCCAGAACTGGCTGTGCATGCGCGCCAGTCCGCGGACGCCCTTGGCAACCTGCTCGACCGACATCGGCCGGGTGGAGTCGCGTGGGTCGGCGCCGCGCGCGACGACGTCCTCCATGATCATCACAAAGTTCGAGCCGGGCTCGTCGATCAACGCGGCGTAGACGGTCGGATGGTCAAGCGGCAGCGACACACCCGAACTGAACAGCCTCGGCTCGTGGAACAGGCCGCTGGTGAGAGCGACGAGTTCGGCGTGGTCGGGATCGACGGCCTTGGCGAACACCGTCTTCGGACCCGACCCCGTCGAATACTTCAGCGCCAGCCGCGCCCGGCGATTGGTGCCGTCGTCGCGCAGCGCGACGCTGACGTCCTCGACGGTGGCTCCCGGGAAGTGCTTCCCGAGCGCCGCCGTCATCCACCCCGGTGTGATCTCCTCCCAGCTGCGCGGAACCGACAGCTCGGCAGCGGTCATCTGGGTGCCTACTTGAGGCAGCTGCCGCCGTCGACCGGCAGCGTCACCCCGGTGATGTAGCGGCTCTCGTCGGAGGCCAGGAACAGCACGGCGTTGGCGATGTCCTCGGGCTCGACCCAGCCGATCGGCAGCGTGTGCATCATCTGGCCGACGACCTTCATATCGTCGGGACCCGGATTCTCCAGGTCGGGACGGAACAGTTTCATGGTGCCCTCGTTCATGAACAACGGGGTGTTCACGTTGGTCGGGTGCACGGAGTTGACGCGGATGTTCTGGGCGCCGAGCTCGACGGCGAAGGTTCGCATCAGGCCCACCACACCGTGTTTCGCGGCAACGTAGTGGCCCGTGTGCGGGTAGGCCTTCAGGCCGCCGACCGAGCTGGTGAGGACGATCGAACCGCCGCGTCCACCGGCCAGGATGTGCGGCACGCCCGCCTTGACGGTCTTCCAGACGCCGGCGAGGTTGACGTCGATCATGTCGGTCCAGTCTTCTTCGCTGGTCTTGTCCAGCGTGGCACCGCCGTTGCCGATGCCGGCATTGGCAACGATGATGTCCAGCCGGCCGAGTTGCTCCACGCCGGTGTCGACGGCGGCCTTGAGTGCTTCGAAGTCGCGGGTGTCGACCTCGGCGGTGTAGATGCGGCGGTTGAGGCCCTTCACCAGATCGGCGGTCTCGGCGAGGTCTTCGGGGGTCGACAGTGGAATCTGCACGCTGTCGATCTGCTTGCAGATGTCCACGGCGATGATATCGGCGCCTTCCTGCGCCAGCCGTACGGCATGGGCGCGGCCCTGGCCGCGGGCGGCGCCGGTGATGAAAGCGACCTTGCCTTCAACGCGTCCGGTCATCGGTTACCTCAATTCGTTGTCGTAACAGGGGGTTTGGGTTCTATTTGGAGTTGACAAAGGTGGGCATGGTTTCCCAGCCGCGGACCGCGGTGGTCGGCGATGGGCGCGCGTTGGGCCAGTCGACCTCCCAGGTCGGGAATCTCTTGAGGATTTCCTCGAGCGCGATCCGGCCCTCCAGGCGTGCCAGCGCGTTACCCATGCAGAAGTGCGTTCCCGCTCCGAACGTCATGTGGGAGTGCAGCTCTCGGTGGATATCGAAGTCGTCGCCGTCCGGCGGGAAGCGGCGATGGTCGCGGTTGGCGGCGCCCACCAGCATCAGCATCGCCGATCCCTCCGGCACCGTCTGACCGTAGTATTCGACGTCGCGCGTCACGTACCGGGCGATCTGCAGCGCCGGCGGTTCCCAGCGCAGGATCTCCTCGATCGCTTGCGGGATGAGGGCCGGGTCGGCGACCAACTCGGCGCGCTGGTCCGGATAGTCGGCGAGTGTCTTTCCGGCCCAACCGATCAAGCGTGTCGTGGTTTCGCTGCCCGCGGTGGCGATGACCGTCAGGTACATCAGCAGTTCCTCGCGGCGCAGTCGGCGACGGGTGCCGGTCTCGTCTTCGAACTCGGCGTTGAGCAGGTCGGTCATGATGTCGTCGGAGGGATGCTCGGTGCGGTAGTCGATGAATTCGGCGAACACCTCACCGCTGGCCATCAGGTCGACTGAGTCGCTCTGCAACGTCGCCTCACCGTGCTCGGTGACGCGGCGCTGGTCGGCTTCCGGTATGCCCAAGAGCATTCCGATGACCCGCATCGGCATCTGCGCGCCGAGATCGTTGACGAAGTCGAATTTGTCCGTGCCGGTCAACGGGTCCAGGCATCCGGCGGTGAACTCGCGGATCTGGGGTTCCAGCGCCTGCACCTTGCGCGGGGTGAACACCCGGGACAGCAGGTTGCGGTGGATGTTGTGGATCGGCGGATCCTCGAAAATCAGTGTGCCCGGGGGGATCTCCATCCCCGACTTGATGATCTCGAGCAACGCGCCGCGACCCGAGATGAAGGTCTGGTGGTCGATGACGGCCTTGTTGACATCCTCGAACCGGCTCAACGCGTAGAAGTCGTGTTTGGCGTTGTAGTACAGCGGGGCCTCTTCGCGCAGGCGCGCGAAGACCGCGTACGGGTTCATGTTGAGTTCGATGCTGTACGGGTCGTAGTACAACTCGTCCTGTTCCGCATCGTGCACGTCGGGATTTTCAGCGCTGATCGTCACCGGATCGCCTCTCGCCGGTCAGGTCGCGTAAGACAGTGGGCTGGCATTTGTCTCACAACTCTGGCATTCGTCATGAAGGAGTGTCAACAAGGGATTCAAATCGGAATATTTAAGCTCTTCGCTCAGAAGAATACGATTCTCCGCACCGCTTGTCAGGCACCGTTCCGGGGCGCGGTGGGAGCGAGAACGCGATTCTCGCGCCAGAGGTGAGAACGGAGTTCTCCGCCTACTGGGCGGCAAATCCGTGCGAGACGAAGTCCCAGACCTCGTCGGCGGTGATCGGATGCGTGGTGCCGTCCTCGGCACCGTTGGACTGTGCCACGAACATGACCGTCTGCATGGTCATGGCCGCCATCCGCTTCGGGTTGATGCCCTCCCGCAGCTGGCCCGCCTCACCGGCCTCTTCCATCAGCTCGGTCAGCAGCGCGAGCAGCGGCGCGTGTGCGATCTTGACCTCGGCGGGGTGCGAGAGCAGGAGCCGAGGGGCGAAGTCGGTGAACAGCGGGCGCTTGGCCGTCGGGTCCGGACGCGAGGATTCGAAGAGCAACTGCACGGCGACCTTGAGTCGCTCGATCGGCTCGTCCTCGGTGGTGGTGGCGGCGCGGATCTGGTCTGCAGACCGACTCAGTGCGTCCTCGAAGAGGGCCAACAGCAGCTCGTGCTTACCGTCGAACTGCAGGTAGAAGCTGCGTAGCGACTGCCGCGAGCGGTCGACGACCTCTTGGACGGTGAAGTCGGTGCTGCCCTTTTCGATGATGATCGCCTGCGCGGCGTCCAGGAAGCGCTGCACGCGTTGCGCCGCCCGTAACTTCGCGGTTTTGATCGACCGTTCGACCGCGCGCTGCTTCCAGGCAGGCTCCTCGCTGGGGCTCGTCACCGGCGGCTCAGACGCCGGCCGGGTGGGGAGAACATGAACTGACTGTACCGGAGAACGTCTCGCCATTGCGGTCCTCGACCCCCTCGCGGCCAACGTGTCAGAGATTGTAACTTTCTCACGATGAGAATAGTATTCTCATTTTGGAGATAACAATAGTCCTACCAAAGATTTGATCCGGCGGGAGTCCCGTGCAGCTCACCTTCGATGCTGATGTCGAGGCGTTCCGCGCCGAATTCAACGCCTTCCTCGACGAACATCTTCCCTCCGATGCCGTCGCCCTGGAGCGGTCGCGGTCCAGCAGCGACGTGCCGGGCTGGGCCCGCGACTGGCAACGGCTGATGTTCGACAACGGATGGCTGCTGCCGGGCTACCCGCCGGAGTTCGGCGGGCGCAACGCGACGATCCTGCAGCAGTACGTCCATCAGGAGGAGCTGGCGCGCCGGCGGGTGTATCTGACCTACAACCCGCAGGGTGTTGGCATCATCTCGGCCTCGCTGATCTCGTTCGGCACCCCCGAACAGCAGCGCCGCTGGGCGGTCCCGATCCTGCGGGCCGATATCACCGCATCGCTCGGGATGAGCGAGCCGGGCGCCGGATCGGACCTGGCGTCGCTGCGTTCCACCGCGGTCGCCGACGGCGACCATTTCGTCGTCAACGGCCAGAAGGTGTGGACCTCGGGGGCACACGACGCCGACGTCCTGCTGACTTTCGTTCGCACGGATCCGAAAGCGCCCAAACACAAGGGCATCAGCGTGCTGATGATCCCGACGGACCTCCCGGGCGTGGTGCGGCGGCCGTTCGCGTCGCTGTGTGACGCCGACGACCTGGATTTCAACGAGGTCTTCTTCAACGACGTGCGGGTGCCCGCCGAGAACCTGGTGGGACCGTTGAACGAGGGCTGGCGGGTCGCCAACGGTTCGCTCGGACACGAGCGAAACATGTTGTGGCTCAGCTATGCGGACCGCCTGCAAGAGCTGGTCGAGGACTACCGTCCCACCTCGGTCCTTGATCGTGACCGGTACGCCGGGCTGGTGATGGACAACCAGGCGCTGCGCCTTCTCGGCTCGGTGGCACTGGCCCGCGCCGCGCGTGGCGACGAGGACGCGGCCGCGCTGTCGGTGCTCAAACTGTTCGGTTCGGAGGCGTCGCAGGCGGCGACCGAGTACGCGCTGGGCGCCGCGGGCGCCGACGCGCTGGATCACCCGACGTTCTCTGGGCCGTACAGCGCGCAGCATCTGGAGCTGTACCGGTGCGGGTGGTTCGAGCGGTACGTCCGCACATTCGGCGGCACCATCGCCGGTGGCACCTCCGAGATCCAACGCAACATCATCGCCCAGCGGTTGCTGGGACTGCCTCGAAACTAGAAGGACTGCAACATGTACATCGAGTACGAGGTCGCCGATCGCATCGCGACCATCACCCTGAACCGGCCCGAGGCCGCCAACGCGCAGAACCCGGAGCTGCTCGACGAACTCGACGGGGCATGGACCCGCGCGGCCCAGGACCCCGAGGTGTCGGTGATCGTGTTGCGTGCCAACGGGAAGCACTTCTCGGCCGGACACGACCTGCGCGGCGGCGGACCGGTACCGGACAAGATCACGCTGGAGTTCATCATCGAGCACGAGGCGAAGCGCTATCTGGAGTACACGCTGCGCTGGCGCAACGTGCCCAAGCCGTCGATCGCCGCGGTGCAGGGCCGGTGTATCTCCGGAGGGCTGCTGCTGTGCTGGCCGTGCGATCTGATCATCGCCGCCGACGACGCCCAGTTCTCGGACCCGGTGGTGCTGATGGGCATAGGCGGTGTCGAATACCACGGCCACACTTGGGAACTCGGACCGCGGAAGGCCAAGGAGATCCTGTTCACCGGCCGCGCGATGACGGCCGAGGAGGTCGCGGCCACCGGCATGGTGAACAAGGTGGTGCCTCGCGATCAGCTCGACTCGGAGACCAGGGCGATGGCCGAGCAGATCGCCAAGATGTCACCGTTCGCGCTGCGCCAAGCCAAGCGTGCCGTGAACCAGACGCTCGACGTGCAGGGGTTCTACGCCGCCATCCAGTCGGTGTTCGACATCCACCAGACCGGCCACGGCAACGCGCTCAGTGTCGGCGGATGGCCGGTGCTGGTGAACCTCGACGAGATGAAAGCCAGCATTCAGTAATCCTTTGTGCCGCGAGCGTGCGTGTTTGCACACAACATGCCGCCAGTTTTCGTCACTTTGCGCGCGCTCACGCGGCGCGAGCGTGACGAAGTTGTCGATCGACCCTCGCTACGAGATCCGATGGCCGGTGTCGCACATCGTCGAAGACGATCGCGATGACGGTCCAGCCGACGTCCTGCAAGGCGAGTTGACGCCGACGGTCGTTGCGCAACGCGTCGGGTTCGGTGTGCCAATCGATGCCGTCATACTCGACCGCGACGCCGAAATCGGGCCAGGCGAAGTCGAGACGTCGTAGCTGTCCGTTGCCGTCGACGACCTCGTACTGCAGTTCGGGCATCGGCAAGCCACCGTCGATCATCGCAAGTCGCGCTTCACTTTCCATCGGCGACTCGGCGCGCGCGTCGGCGAGAGGCAGAAGGTCGCGCACCGCGACGATGCCGCGCCGACCGGCCTGTCGAATTGCCGCGCGCCACAACTCCGCCCGGTTGCAGGTGCCTGAGCGGAGCGCGGCGTCGAGCGTTGCTAGCGCACGCGGCCGACGCAAGGCGCGGGCCACCTCGATCGCGGTCCACGCCGGGGACGTGGCGATCCGCCCGGCGGCCTGCACCAGCGGCGCGCCGTCGCGGCGGTGCACGACCAGACCGTCTGCCTTGCGCAGCTGGTGACCGGGCGGATTGAGGACGTGAAGTTCGTCGGGTTCCTCGGTGTCGAAGCCGAACAGAGCGGCCGCGGTCGACAGGCATACCGGGACCCTTGTGCCACACAAGAGGTCCAGGCCCCGCAACCGCATGTCGTCGGTCGGCTCGCCCAGACAGTAGATGCCGTGCCAGAGTCGCTCGAGATACTTGGCTTTCAGTACCGATTCGAACGTGTATCGAGGAATGATCGCCAGGATCTGGCCGCTGGTCGCCACTCCACCTTGCTCGTCGAACAACTGCCTCAGGGCGGTATCCATGACGACGATCGTCGCGCCGACGCGTCAACACCTCGGACGCGAAGAATGCCGTCTGTGGATGAATCTGATGTTGTGAACCGTCGCGGCTGCACGAGCGTGCGCAAAGCGTCGAAATTCCGCGGCGCGTCGTGTGCAGACGCGCACGCTCGCGGCAAGGGGAGCTAGAGGTGGGCCAGCCTCGGGACGGAGCCTCTGGCCCGCAGGCCGGCTCCGGCTCTCTTGGTGAGTTCGCGTGAGCTACCGAGCAATCCGTCGAGCACAAGTGCGCGTTTGATGTGCCGATGCAAATCGTGCTCGGCGGTGAAGCCGATGCCGCCGAGCACCTGCTGGCAGTGCTTGGCCGCCGTCATCGCCGCCTTGCCCGCCGCCGCCTTGGCCAACATCGCGGTGAGGTCCGCGCTTTCCGTCCCGGGTAGGCCCAGCGTCGCCTCGGCGCCTTCGATCGCCACGAGCGTCTCGGCCAGCCGGTGCCGGATCGCCTGGAACGACGCGATCGGCTTACCGAACTGGACGCGATCCAGTGCGTGCTGACGGGCCAGCGCCAGCATGCCCCTAGCCGAACCGACCAGCCACCAGCCCACCGCGCGACGGGCCTCGCCCATCCGCATCAACTCGCCGTCGGGCACGCGGCGAAGCGGCAGGTCACCCAGCGTCGGCTCGGCGTTCGCAGTGCGCTCCCACACCACCCAGCCACCGCCGGTGTACGGCATCGGCGGTGTGCCGCCGGGCAGTCCGCCGATGGTCTCCAGCAGCACATCGTTGAGAACAGAAGCGTGCGAACCGGTTTCACCCAACAGCCGGAACACCAGCGGAATCGCCTGGTCGGGCGTGTCGGCCAGCATCTCGGCCCAGCCGAGTTCCGCGAGTGCGGAATCCAACTCCGCCCCGGAGACCGACAGCATCGTCTTGCGCAGGGTGTCCTCGAGCATCGCCAGTGATTCGGCGTCCAAACCGGATTCCACTCCTCACTCCTTACCGAGATCGAGCAGGCGACGGGCGATGATGTTGCGTTGCACCTCGGCAGTTCCGCCGTAGATGCTCGCCGCCCGCGAATACAGGTACTCGGTCCGCCACGTGTTGTCTTCGAGTTCGATGCGCCCGGGCAGCAGGTCGCGCACGGTGTCGAAGAGCCGCTGTTCGGCGCCGGCCAGCAATACCTTGTCGATCGAGGTGTCCGCGCCCAGTTTCTCTCCCTCGCCCAGCCGGTGCTGGGTGGCGCGCGAACGGCAACGCACTGTGTGCAGCGCGAGGTACACCTCGCCGAGGTCGGAATCCGACGCGGTGCCAAGGCCTTTGACTTCGTTGACGAGATCGTCGAAGCGCGAGTACAGGTAGGCGATGCGCTGCCAGAAGCAGGTGGAACGCTCATAGGGGAGCAGGTCCATCGCCAGCTTCCAACCGTCCCCGGGATTGCCCAGCATGCGATCCGCAGGCACCACGACGTCGTCGAAGTACACCTCGCAGAACTCGTCGACGTCGTGCATCGTGCGCAACGGGCGCACCGAGACACCCGGGGAATCGAGGTCGACGAAGAACGCGGTGATCGCCTCGTGATTGGGCGTGTTCGCGTCGCCGGTGCGGGTGAGCAGGATGCACCGCGTCGCGTACTGCGCGAAACTGGTCCACACCTTCTGGCCGTTGATCACCCAGTTGTCACCCTGGGGCACAGCGCGGGTCGTCAACGACGCCAGATCACTGCCGGAACCGGGTTCGGAAAAGCCTTGGCACCATGACTCTTGACCCGACAGCAACCGCGGCACCATCTCGGCGGCCAGGCCGGGCCGCGCGTAGTCGATCATGGTCGGTGTCAGCACGTCGAGCATCGAGTACGGACCGGGGTGGTCGAGCCCTCGTCCGACGACCTCCTCGCCGACGATGGCGCGCAGGATGTCGGGTCCACCCAGCCCACCCGCCGTCTCCGGCCAGCCGTAGCGCATCCAGTCGGCGTCATACAACGCCTTGAGCACTCGCAGGTGCTGGGCTTGATGCGCGTCGAGCGAGTCGTCGTCGGCGGGCGGGGTCAGGTCGTTGGCGTCGAGCCATTCCCGCAGCGCCGTGCGGAATGCGGCGGGCTCGAAGAGCTCTGTCATCCTGCTTCCGGCCTTCCGATCGCATGGGGGCGGCCGGAGTCGTGGTCACCGCTGCGCCGAATGAACGTCATGGCACGGGTTTTCAACCGCCAGCCCTCATCGCTGCGGACGTAGGTGTCGTTGTAGTAACCGATGCGCATGTCGTGCTTGGAATGCTCGATGAAGCACAGCGGCTGAGTGCCCGACGCCTTGTCGGGGTCGTCGGGGTCGAGATGCACCAGCGACGTGCCGGTCATGAACAGGCCCTTGGGCGCGGCCTCGACGAGCTCGGGGAACCGGTTGAGCGTGTAGGTGGAGCCGAACGCGCTGTACGTCCCGTCGGGGGTGAACACCGATGTCAGGCCCTCGATATCGCCCTGGGTGATGGTGACGGCGTACTTGGCCAGCAGCTGCTGGATCTCGACGAGATCATCAGTTCGAGTCATGTCGGAAGACCTTACCGCCCTTCATTACAAACTTGACATCCCGTGTAACCCCGATGTCGGCGAGGGGATCACCGGGGACCGCGATGATGTCCGCGAGGTACCCCTCGGCGATGCGGCCCAGGTCGGTTCTGTCGATCAGATCGGCGGCGACGACGGTGGCCGCGCGCAGCACGGCGGCGGGTGGCATGCCCCAGTCCACCAACGTGACGAGCTCGTCGGCGTTCTTGCCGTGCGGAATGGCCGGAGCGTCGGTGCCGACCGCGATTTTCACACCCGCTTCGTATGCGGCTTTGATCGACGTACGCGCCTTGGGGAACATCTCGGCGGCCTTGTCCTGCAGCGCTTTCGGGGCCCGGGATACATCCATGGCCTCGGCGAGGCGACGCGTGGTCACCAGAAATCGGTCGTTGTCGACGAGCATCTGGATGGCTTCGTCGTCCATCAGGAAGCCGTGCTCGATACAGTCGATACCGCATGCGACGGCGTGCTTGACCGCCTCGGCTCCGTGGGTGTGCGCGGCCACCTTCAGTCCACGCCGGTGTGCCTCGTCGACGATGGCCTGCAGTTCCTCGTCCGAATAGTGTTGTGCGCCGGCCTCTCCGGTCAGCGACATCACACCGCCGGACACGCAGACCTTGATCAGCTGCGCGCCGTGCTTGATCTGGTAGCGCACCGCCTTGCGAATCTCGTCGACACCGTTGGCGATGCCCTCCTCGACCGTCAGTTCCAGCGCGCCGGGCATGAACGCGGCGAACATCGTCGGATCGAGGTGGCCTCCGGTCGGGGTGATCGCGTGGCCCGCCGGGACCACCCGCGGACCATCGATCCAGCCCGCGTCGATCGCCTTGCCCAGCGCGACGTCGAGCAGGTACCCGCCGGTCTTGACGAACAACCCGAGGTTGCGAACCGTGGTGAAACCCGCCCGCAAGGTGCGCCGGGCATTGCCGACGGCCCGCAGCACCCGCGTCGCGGGGTCGTCCTGGACCTGGGACAGGCCCGGGTTCTCGCCCCGGCCGCCCATCAGGAGGTTGACCTCCATGTCCATCAGGCCGGGCAGCAGGATGGCGTCACCGAGGTCGATGACATCGCCCTCGGCCGCGCCGCCGACTCCTGTTGAATTGTCGGCTGCGCCGACGCCTGCTGAATTGTCGGCACCGCCGACGGCTGCTGAATTGTCGGCACCGCCGACGCCGACAATCCGGTCGTCGTCGATCCGGACAATTCCCGGCCGGACGATTTCGCCGGCGTCGACGTCGAGCAGACCCGCGGCTTTGAGGGTCAGCATCGATGAGCCGCTTGCGCGAAGTGCATCTGCACCGTCAGACCACCGGCTCCCTGATGCAGGTGATGTAGGTGGCTCCGCTGTCGAGCACGCGGGGCTGCTTCCACACCTCGATCGGGAACGACACGTTGACCAGCGACTGCATCATGTGGATGAGAGCCTTTGCGTCCTCGGGCATTCCGTCCAGCGGGAAGCGGGCGTCGCAGTACTCCATGACGGCCTCGAGGCGCTCCATGCCGGCGTCGTAGAACTCCTGCATCTCCTCCATCGTCGAGGACAGGCGCTTCTGGTAGCGCTCCTCTTCGTTGGGCAGGCACCAGTCGGTGAACCGCTCCAGGTCGGCGAATTCTTCCGGCAGCTTAGGCATTGATCGCGTCCTTCTCGCTCGCGGTTGCGGCGGCCTGTCCGTTGGTGAGGCCCTTTTCCTTCTTATAGGCGTTCACGTGGTCCCACGCGGTCTTGTGCAGGTGACGCAGCAGCACCTCCTGGTCGCACAACGGGAAGTCCTTGACGACACGGGTGTTGATCATCGTCTGGGTGGCTTCGAGGGTGTTGGCGTCCTGGAACGCGTACTCCTTGAACGTCACGGCCGCAAGCTCGTGGGCGAGTCGCTCGCGCGTGTTCGTCGCGGGCACGAAGTACAGGGTGCACTCGAAGATGTGCTTGTCCACGTCGGTGGGCCAGTAGTGGTAGGTCAGGTACCAGCCCGGCGCCCACAGCAGCAGCGTGAAGTTCGGGAAGAACTCGAAGGAGTCCTGACCCCAGGCGTGGTGCCGCGACGGGTTGACCGCGGGCGGAAGTTCTTCGGGCAGAATGCCCTTGATCTTCGGCCGGTCCCACGGACCGAACAGGCCGCTGTGCAGGATCCGTTCGATGGGCTTGACCATGTTTATGTCCTTCGGCGGGCTCATCCCGCCCCACGAGGACACCATGGAGTGCCTGCCCTTGATGTCGTAGGCCAGTGCCTCGAAGCCGTAGCTGGCCAGCTTCTCGGCCTCCTCCTTGACCGCCTGCTTCATGTGCAGGATCGGCGCGTGATAGAACTCGACGAACGCGTCGATGAACAGCTTCCAGTTCGAGTTGACCTCGGCCCGATAGGAATACGTCTCGGTCATCTCGTGGAAGGGATAACCCTCCAGCCCCTTGGCGAAGTCGCCCAGGTATTCGGTGAGCGGTTCGGCGTCGTTGTCGAAGTTGATGAAGATGAAACCTTCCCACACTTCGCAGCGCACCGGCACCAACCCGTAGTCGGCCTTGTCGACGTCGAAGAACTCGCCCTCCTGCTGGATGAAGGTCAGATCACCCTTGAGGTTGTAGCGCCAGGCGTGGTACTTGCAGGTGAACTGGCGGCACGTGCCCGAGACCTCCTCGCCGGGGTAGTCGTTCCACACCAGCTTGTTTCCACGATGGCGGCACATGTTGTGGAATGCGCGCACCTCGTCGCCGTCCTTGACGATGATCACCGAGGTGCCCGCACCGGCCGACGGCATCTCGCGCGTGAAGTAGCTGCCCTTCTTGGGAAGCCGCTCCACTCGTCCCACGTTGAGCCAGCATTTGCGGAAGATGGCCTGCTGCTCGAGCTTCCACTGTTCCGGGTCGATCGAATCGGTGTAGTCGACCGGCGCGGTGCCCAACTCGGGCCAGTGCTCGGTCCAGCTACCCTCTTCTGGTTTCGGGAAAAATGCCACGGTGTCTACCTCTCTGCGAGATTTTCGGAGTCTGGTTCTACGCCGAAAGTGTTGATGGCCATGGCCAGTGCGCCATAGCAGCCGATGGTGAAGACGAGGTCCATCAGCTGACGTTCCTCGAGGTGTTCGGACAGGGCGGCCCACGTCGCGTCGGAGACATTGGCGCTGTCCTGAAGTTCGTCGACCGCACGCAGTACGGCCCGGTCGAGCTCATCTGACGCCTCACCGCGTTGGACGGCGTCGATGACCTCGTCCGTCAGGCCCTCGTCGCGGCCCATCTCGACGTGGTGGCGCCACTCGTACTCGCACGTGGTCAGATGCGCGACGCGTAGGACCGCCAACTCGCGCAGCCGCGGCGGCAGCGTCGACCCGTACAGCAGGTGGAAGTTGAACCGCAGGAAGGCGCGGGTCAACTTCGGATGGCGGACCATCGTCGCCAGCAGGTTGCCCGCCCGCTCGGGATTGCGCCGTTCGGGAGACATGCTCGACAGGGCCTGCTCGACGGATTCGTCCCACTCTGCTGCGGGCAGCGGCGGCACGCGCAAGGCGTCTCCTTCCTGTGTGCTCTCGATGATGAGAATCAGGTTCTCATATTTCGCCAATAGATTTCCACCTTTCTTGCCGATGGTCAACGTTCGAGGCCATCGGTGGTGGTCACACGGGTGCCCCGCAGGGTCTAACTGCCCTGACAGGAGGCCATAGGGTGGCTTTCGGACATTGATTCTCGTAGGGTGAGAAGATAGTTTCCTCACACTGAGCACAGTCCGGATAGTTAGCCTCGGGGGACGCGACGAAAGGAACGGGCATGAACAAGGACGACATGATCTTGATCAGCGTTGATGATCACATCGTCGAACCGCCCGATATGTTCAAAAACCACCTGCCCAAGAAGTACATCGACGAGGCGCCGCGGTTGGTGCACAACCCCGATGGTTCGGACACCTGGCAGTTCCGCGACACGGTGATTCCGAATGTGGCGCTCAATGCGGTGGCGGGCCGGCCGAAGGAAGAGTACGGCCTGGAGCCGCAGGGACTCGACGAGATTCGGCCCGGCTGCTGGCAGGTCGACGAGCGGGTCAAGGATATGAACGCCGGCGGCATCTTGGGGTCGATGTGCTTTCCGTCGTTTCCGGGTTTTGCGGGCCGGTTGTTCGCCACTGAGGATCAGGAGTTTTCGCTGGCGCTGGTGAAGGCCTACAACGACTGGCATGTCGAGGAGTGGTGCGGGGCTTATCCGGCGCGGTTCATCCCGATGACGCTGCCGGTGATCTGGGATCCGACCGAGTGTGCCAACGAGATCCGGCGCAACGCCGAGCGGGGTGTGCATTCGTTGACGTTCACCGAGAACCCGGCGGCGATGGGGTATCCGAGTTTTCACGATTTCGATCATTGGAAGCCGATGTGGGATGCGTTGGTCGACACCGAGACGGTGCTCAACGTGCACATCGGTTCGTCGGGGCGGTTGGCGATCACCGCTCCGGATGCGCCGATGGATGTGATGATCACGCTGCAGCCGATGAACATCGTGCAAGCCGCGGCCGATCTGTTGTGGTCGCGTCCGATCAAGGAGTACCCGACGCTGCGGATCGCGTTGAGTGAGGGCGGCACGGGGTGGATTCCGTATTTCCTGGAGCGGGTGGATCGCACCTATGAGATGCACTCGACGTGGACGGGTCAGGACTTCGGTGGCAAGTTGCCCAGCGAGGTGTTCCGTGAGCACTTCCTGACCTGTTTCATCGCTGATCCGGTCGGGGTGGCCACCCGCAACGCGATCGGGATCGACAACATCTGCTGGGAGGCCGACTACCCGCACAGCGACTCGATGTGGCCCGGCGCGCCCGAGCAGCTCGACGAGGTGCTCACGGCCAACAACGTGCCCGACGACGAGATCAACAAGATGACGTTTGAGAACGCGATGCGCTGGTATCACTGGGATCCGTTCACCCACATCAGCCGCGAACAAGCCACCGTGGGTGCCCTGCGCAAAGCCGCCGAGGGTCACGACGTCTCCATCCAAGCCCTGTCGAAGAAGGAGAAGACCGGCGCGTCGTTCGCGGACTTCGCGGCCAGCGCCAAGCAGGTGACGGGCAACAAGGACTAAAGAGGTCTGCAAGTATCGGAAGTTCCGGCCGCGGGGCCGGAAGGAGCGTCTTCCAGTGCGCCGGTGCGGAAGTTGCCTTCACGCGCCGGCGCACTGCTCTGCGAGACGATGACAAGAGGAGAACCACCGTGCCCGGCGGGATGAGTTTCGAGCTGACCGAGGACCAGGAGCTGATCCGCAAGTCCGTCCGTGAGTTGGCGAGCAAGTTCGACGACCACTACTGGATGGAAAAGGACCTCGCGCACGAATTCCCGCGGGAGTTCTACGACGCGATCGCCAAGGGCGGCTGGCTCGGGATGACCATCCCCGAGGAGTACGGCGGGCACGGCCTGGGCATCACCGAGGCGACGCTGTTGCTCGAGGAGGTGTCGCGCTCCGGGGCCGCGATGAACGGCGCCAGCGCCATCCACCTGTCGATCTTCGGGATGCAACCCGTCGTCAAGCACGGCTCCGATGAGCTCAAAGCCGAGACGCTGCCGCGGATCGTCAACGGCGATCTGCACGTCTGCTTCGGCGTCACCGAACCCGGTGCGGGCCTGGACACCTCGCGCATCACCACCTTCGCCAAGCGCGAAGGCGACAAGTACCGGGTGAACGGGCGCAAGGTGTGGATTTCCAAAGCGCTGGAGTCCGAGAAGATCCTGCTGCTGACTCGGACCACCCCGTTCGATGAGGTCACCAAGAAGACCGACGGTATGACGCTGTTCCTCACCGACCTCGATCCCGACCGCGTCGACATCCGGCCCATCAAGAAGATGGGGCGCAACGCGGTCAGCTCCAACGAGGTGTTCATCGACGACCTGATGGTGCCCGTCGCGCACCGGGTCGGCGAAGAAGGCAAGGGCTTCAAGTACATCCTGGACGGCCTCAACCCCGAGCGGATGCTGATCGCGGCCGAGGCGCTGGGCATCGGTCGGGTCGCGCTGGAGAAGGCCGTGAAGTATGGCAATGAGCGGCATGTGTTCAACCGGCCGATCGGGATGAACCAGGGCCTGCAGTTCCCGCTGGCCGACTCCCTGGCGCGCCTCGATGCGGCCGAGTTGGTGTTGCGCAAGGCCACCTGGCTCTACGACAACGGCAAAGCGTGTGGGCGCGAAGCCAATACGGCCAAGTACCTGTGTGCTGACGCCGGTTTCGGCGCGGCCGACCGGGCCCTGCAATTGCACGGCGGCATGGGTTACTCGGAGGAGTACCACGTCTCCCGCTACTTCCGCGAGTCGCGGCTGATGAAGATCGCACCCGTGAGCCAGGAGATGATCCTCAACTTCCTTGGCGAGCACGTTCTCGGGCTGCCGCGCAGCTACTGACGATGGAGTCCTGACTGATGGTCAACTATTTCGACTTGTCGGGCCGTTCGGCGCTGGTGACCGGTGCCGCCGGCGGTATCGGCTCGGCCGTCGCGCAGGCCCTGGCCGACGCGGGCGCCGCGGTGCTCGTCACCGACATCGACAAGGATGCCGCAGCTGCGGTGGCACAACGCATCTCAGCCGGCGGTGGGCGCGCCGAGGCCGCCGCGCTCGACGTCGCCGACCGGGACTCCGCCGATGCCGCTGCCGCACAGGCGGCCGCTCTGGCCGACGGTGCCCTGCACATCCTGATCAACAACGCCGGCGTGACCAAGCCGGCGATGTTCGAGAAGACGACGCAGGAGTCGTTCCGCCTGTTGTTCGACATCCACGTGATGGGCGCGTTCAACGTCACCCAGGCCGCGCTGCCGCACATCCCGACCGACGGCACCGGCCGCATCGTCAACGTCACCTCGGCGGCCGGCCTGACGGGCACGCTCGGCCAGGTCAACTACTCGGCGGCGAAGGCGGGCATCATCGGATTCACCAAATCCCTTGCGCGCGAATTGGCGACCAAGAAGATCATGGTCAACGCGCTGGCGCCGCTGGCAGCGACCCCGATGACCGAGACCATCCGCACCAATGAGAAGTTCTCGGCGAACATGATGAACCGCATTCCGATGAAGCGGTGGGCGCACCCGGAGGAGGTCGCCGGCGCGTTCGTGTTCATGGCGTCCGACGCCGCCTCCTACATCACCGGACAGGTGCTGCCGGTCGACGGCGGAATGGTGATGTGAGCGCCGCAGCGCCACTGAGCGGCGTCACGGTCGTCGCGATGGAACAGGCCGTCGCCGCGCCGATGTGCACCCGGGTGCTCGCTGACTTCGGCGCCCGCGTGATCAAGGTGGAGAACCCCAAGGGGGGTGATTTCGCCCGTGACTACGACGACGTGGTCAACGGCCCCGGTGGGTTGGCCGCACACTTCGTCTGGTGCAACCGCGGTAAGGAGTCGGTGACGCTGGACACCAAGGCGCCCGAGGGTATGGACCTTCTGCACCGCCTGCTGGATCGGGCGGACGCGTTCGTGTCCAACCTCGCGCCGGGAGCCACCGCGCGGATGGGTCTGGCCCCGGCCGACCTTGCGGCCCGTCACCCCAACGTGATCCCCGTCGAGATCGACGGTTACGGCCCTGGTGGTCCCATCTCGCACAAACGGGCCTACGACCTTCTCGTGCAGGCGGAGTCGGGATCGTGCGCGGTCACCGGCTATCCGGGAATGCCGGCCAAACCGGGACCCGCGATGGCCGACTTCTCGACGGGCCTGTATGCGGCGATCTCCATCCTGGCGCTGCTGGTCGGACGAGCCAGGGGCGATGCCGGGGCCGCGAGTCCGTCTGTCGCGCTGAGCCTGTTCGACGTGATGACCGACGTGATGGGTTATCAGTTGACCTACACCCAGCATTCGGGCATCGACCAGGAACCGCTCGGCGTCGGCTCACCGGCGGTCGCGCCCTATGGGGCGTTCCCGACGCATGACGGGCAGACGGTGGTGCTCGGCACCACCAACGACCGGGAATGGCAGCGGGTGGCCCGCGAGATCATCGACCGTCCCGACCTCGCCGAGGATCCCCGCTTCGCCACCAACCCCGACCGGTGCGCCCACCGCGAGATTCTCGAGGAGGCCATCGGATCCTGGTGTGCTCAACGTGATCTCGCCGAAATTCAGAAGATCGCCGACGACGCCGGAATCGGCAACTCGCGATACAACGTGCCCAGCGAGGTCGTCGTGCATCCCCACCTCGCCGCTCGGGACCGGTGGCGCACCGTCGCCACGCCCAAGGGAGACATCCGCGCGCTGCGCCCGCCGCCGGTGATCACCGGCTTCGAACAGCCGATGGGGGCGGTGCCCGGTCTGGGTCAGCACACCGACACCGTCCTCGGCGAATTAGGCCTCACGGCAGAAGATCTCGCGCGGTTACGCGCAGACGGAGTGATCGGACCCGCGTACTCGTGAGCGATGACGTGCTGTTGACCTCCGACAGCGGCGGGGTGCGGACCCTGACGTTGAACCGGCCTGACCGCAAGAACGCGATCAACGCGCAGCTGTGGGAGGAACTGGCCGATGCGCTACGGGCGGCCGCCCGCGACACCGCACTGCGCGCATTGGTCATCACCGGTGCGGGTGGGGCGTTCTGCTCGGGCGCCGACATCGGCGTACCCGAGGACATCCACCCGCGGCACAAGCTGCGTCGGCTCACCGACGTCGCGCTGGCGCTGCACGAACTGTCCGTGCCCACCATCGCCAAAGTGACCGGGGTTGCCGTCGGGGCGGGCTGGAACTTGGCGTTGGGCTGTGACTTCGTGGTGGCGACACCGGAAGCCCGGTTCTGCCAGATCTTTTCGAAGCGCGGCCTTTCGGTCGACCTCGGCGGTTCATGGCTGCTGCCCAAGATGGTGGGTCTGCAGCAAGCGAAGCGCCTGGTGCTGCTGGCCGACATGATCGACGCCGAGGAGGCCCACACGCTGGGATTGGTCACCTGGGTGAAGCCCACGGACGAGATCGACGGCTTCGTCGCGGATCTGGCGGCACGCCTGGCAGCCGGCCCACCGGTCGCGTTGGCGCAGAGCAAGGCGCTGCTCAACGACGGGGCCAACGCCACGCTGCGGGAGGCGCTGGCCAACGAGGCCCGCGCCCAACCGGGCAACTTCGCCACCGCGGATTCGACGGAGGCCTATGCCGCGTTCGCCGGGAAACGCGAGGCCGTATTTACTGGTCGATGGGCGCTCGGGCCCGGATCGGAGAAGAACAATGCGTGAAACCGTGATCGTGGAGGCCGTGCGCACGCCGGTCGGAAAGCGCAACGGCGGACTGGCGGAGATGCATGCCGCCGACCTGTCCGCGATCGTGCTCAACGCGCTGGTGGAGCGTGCGGGTATCGATCCCGAGATCGTCGACGACGTGGTGTGGGGTTGCGTGTCTCAGGTCGGCGACCAGTCCAGCAACATCGGCCGCTATGCAGCACTCGCTGCGGGCTGGCCCGAAACCATCCCCGGCACGACGGTCAATCGCGCCTGCGGCTCCAGCCAGCAGGCGCTCGATTTCGCTGTCCACGCGGTGATGTCGGGTCAGCAGGATGTCGTCGTCGCCGGCGGGGTCGAGGTGATGAGCCGGGTGCCGCTCGGTTCGGCTCGCGCCACCGGTATGCCGTACGGCCCCAAAGTCCTGGAGCGCTACGCCGATTTCTCCTTCAACCAGGGCATCTCGGCGGAGTTGATCGCCCAGAAGTGGGGTTTCTCGCGCACCCGGCTCGATGAGTACTCGGTGCGCTCACACGAATTGGCTGCCACCGCGCAGGACAAGGGTGCGTTCGAATCGCAGATCATGCCGGTGTTCACCGACGGTGAGCCCGTCGTGGCCGACGAAGGCGTGCGGCGGGGGAGCACGGTCGAGAAGCTCGCGGGGCTCAAGCCGGCGTTCAAGGACGACGGCGTCATCCACGCGGGTAACTCGTCACAGATCTCCGACGGTGCCGCAGCACTGCTGGTGATGGCCGCCGACAACGCCGTGGCGCTGGGCCTGAACCCGATCGCGCGCTACCGCGCTGGTGCGGTCACCGGCGCCGACCCGGTGCTGATGCTGACCGGTCCGATCCCGGCGACGGAGAAGGTTCTACACAAGGCCGGAGTAGCCCTCGACGAGGTCGGTGTGTTCGAGGTGAATGAGGCGTTTGCGCCGGTGCCGCTGGCATGGCTGGCCGAGACCGGCGCCGACGAAAACAAACTCAACCCGCTCGGCGGGGCAATCGCATTGGGACATCCACTCGGGGCTTCGGGCGCGGTGCTGATGACGCGGATGCTCAACCATATGCGCGACAACGGGATTCGGTTCGGCCTGCAGACCATGTGTGAGGGCGGCGGAACCGCCAACGCCACGTTGGTCGAACTCATCGCGTAGCGACCATCGCCGAGCGGCTTGATAGCACCCATCGCTGGCGATGGTGAACCAACACGTCGCCTGACTTCACGGGAGGACCCGCGTGCAAAGAAGCCTGTTCACCGACGACCATGAGGCGTTCCGCGAACTGGCCCGTGACTTCGTCGAAAAGGAAGTGGTCCCGCACTATCCCGAGTGGGAGAAGGGCGGCCGCATGCCCCGCGAGGTTTTCAAACAGATGGGGTCGCTGGGCATGCTCGGCATGGCCATCCCTGAGGAGTACGGGGGAGGTGGTACCTCCGACTACCGCTACAACGTTGTGCTGCAAGAGGAGGCGGCGCGCGCACTGGTCACGCTGTCGACCGTGCGCACGCAGCTCGAGGTGATCCTCCCGTACTTCCTGCACTATGCCAACGAGGAGCAACGGAAGCGGTGGTTTCCCGGACTCGCCGTCGGTGAGCTGCTGACCGCCGTCGCGATGACGGAACCGGGCACCGGATCCGATCTCGCCGGTGTGCGCACCACCGCGGTCCGCGACGGTGACGACTGGATTCTCAACGGCGCCAAGACGTTCATCACCGGCGGTATGCAGGCTGACCTGGTGATCGTGGTGGCGCGGACCTCGACCGATCCCGACAACCGGCGCAAGGGGCTCACACTGTTCGTTGTCGAGGACGGAATGCCCGGGTTCACCCGAGGTCGCGAGCTGGAGAAAATGGGCTGCAAGGTCCAGGACACCGCCGAACTCTCGTTCGTCGACGTCCGCGTGCCGGCAGCCAACATGCTGGGCGCAGAAGGCGAGGCCTTCAGCTACCTCGGCCACAATCTGCCCCAGGAGCGGCTCACCGTCGCGGTCGGATCGGTCGCGCAGGCGCGCTCGGCGATCGTGGCTGCGATCGAGTACACCAAGAGCCGCAAGGCATTCGGGACTCCGGTGGCGTCATTCCAGAATACGAAGTTCGAGTTGGCGGCCTGCTCGGCGGAGGTCGAGGCCGCACAGGCGATGCTGGATCGCGCGGTGGCCGTGCACGTCGACGGCGAGTTGTCGGGCGCGGATGCGGCCCGCGTGAAGCTGTTCTGCACCGAGATGCAGCAGCGTGTCGTGGACCGCTGTCTGCAGTTGTTCGGCGGCTACGGCTACATGATGGAGTATCCGATCGCGCGGTTGTACACCGACGCCCGCGTTGCGCGCATCTACGCCGGCACCAGTGAGGTGATGAAGGTGATCATCGCCAAGTCGCTGGGCCTCTAGCGATTTCGGTGCACTTCGGGTCGCTGAGCGATACGTAGTGCACCGAAATCACTAGGGAAGCTGCGGTTTGATCTCTTCGATGACCCACTGCGCGTAGTCGAGGTACTCGTCGACGCCGCTCACTGGCGGCAGGGGAACCGCACTGACGGTGACGCCTTGTTGCGCGAGCCAGCCCAAGCGGTCGACGATCTCGGCGGCGCTCATGCCCGGTCGGCCATCGGGGTCGTCCTGCACGGTGTGGCCTTCGCCCACCCGGTTCGTTCCCAGCCCGTGCACCACGTCGAACCGGCGTCCGTCGTAGCCCGGCTGGGACTTAATGAAGTCGAGGCGCTCGGCGATCTTGTCGGGCGGAGTGAGAAACGACCACCAACCCGACGCGTACTTCGCCGCCCTGCGCAGGGCCGCGTCGGCATCGCCACCGATCCAGATCGGCAGATGCGGCTTCTGAATCGGCTTGGGCTCGAAGGCGATGTCATCGAAGGACACATACGTGCCGTCGAAGCTGGGCGAGTCGCTGGTCCACAGTTCGACGATCGCAGCCAGATATTCGTCGGCGATGCGGCCGCGTTCGCGGAACGGCACACCGAGCAGGTCGAATTCGCGTCCCAGCCAGCCCACTCCGAACGTCACCATCATGCGGCCGCTGCTCATCCAGTCGGCGGTGGCCAGCGACTTCGCCAATACGATCGGATGCTGCAGCGGCAGCACCGTGATGCACGAATTAAGCATGATGCGCTGCGTGGCACCGGCGAGATACGCCTGCGCGACAGTCGACTGCAGATAGTGCGGACCGGACAGCTCGACGTGGTCGTTGGGGATCGCGAAATGCTCGGGCACCGCGATCATGTCGTAGCCCCACTCGTCGGCGCACTTGGCCATCCGCGTCTGGTCGGCACCCGTCACCGATGCTTCCCACGGCTGCATCATGGCCTTGAGCCGCAGCATGTGCGGGAGGTTGAACACAAGCTTCACACGGACTCCTATCACGGGATTTGGGTGCACTTCGAATCGCTGAGCGATACGTAGTGCACCGAAATCGCCCCGGGCTACTTGAGCATGCTGCCAGCGTCAATCGTCACGGGAAGGCCAGTGATGTAGCGCGACTCGTCCGATGCGAGGAACAAAACGGCGTTGCTGACATCCTCGGGCTCCACCCAGCCAACCGGTAACACGTGCATGAACTGGGCTGCGACGGCAAGATCGTCGGGTCCGGGATTCTCCAGATCGGGACGGAACAGCTTCATGGTCCCCTCGTTCATGAACAGCGGCGTGTTCACGTTCGTGGGACAGACGGCGTTGACCCGGATCGAGTGCTGACCCAGTTCGACGGCGAACGTGCGCATCAAGCCGATCACGCCATGCTTGGCGGCGATGTAGTGGCCGGTATGGGGGTAGGGCTTGAGGCCGCCGACCGAGCTGGTCAGGATGATCGAACCGCCACGCCCGCCGGAAAGAATGTGGGGGACCGCGGCTTTCACGGTCTTCCACACGCCGGAGAGGTTGACGTCGATCATGTCGCGCCAGTCGTCTTCGCTGGTCTTGTCCAGCGTTGCGCCGCCGTTGCCGATGCCGGCGTTGGCGACGACGACGTCGAGTCGGCCCAACTGTTCGACGCCGCCGTCCACGACCGCCTTGAGTGCGTCGTAGTCACGCACGTCGACCTCGGCGGTGACGATCCGGCGGTTCAGGTTCTTGACGAGATCGGCCGTCTCGGCGAGGTCATCCGGTGTCGCCCAGGGGATGTCGTCGTTGCTGGAGATCTGCTTGCAGACGTCCACGGCAATGATGTCGGCGCCTTCTGCGGCGAGGCGTACCGCGTGGCTGCGGCCCTGACCCCGTGCCGCGCCGGTCACGAACGCGACTTTGCCCTCGACTCGTCCACCCATGTGTCCACCTTCTGGCCGCTCGAAATATTGGTCGATCGATCAGGAGCGTGGCACCGATCGGCCCACGTGTCAACAGTCGGGCCTCATGAGAGGTCTTGCGCCCTGTGGATGCCGCGTCAGCCAGGCGGAGGCCGCGAGCCGCCGGTCGTCAACGATTCCGTCAGCGATTGCATCCAGCGCTGCATGAAGTCGCGCATCTCGTCGTGTCCGAGCGTGACGCCGACCGCCTCCTCGTTGCACAGGCTGCGCGCGATCTGCACGATCAGCATCGAAACGGCGACCGGCGGGTAGTCGTCGAGATCGACGCCGTGAGCACGCAGGGCCACGGTGACCGCGGCCGTCTCGATGTCGCGTACGCGCTCCGCATAAGTCTTCAGTTCGGCACGAATCACCTTGCGGTGGTTCGCCAATGCCATGAACTCGGTGTTCAGGCCGGTCCGACGCAGATCGCTGTTGATCAGCCACAGCGTGCGCAACGGGTCGTCGTCGGTGAGCGCCGCGCGCATGTTCTCCAGGGACGTCTCCGCGCCGGCCCGCAGCACCTCGACGAACAGGTCGTCCATCGTCGGGAAGTAGTAGTAGACCAGCGCCTGTTTGACCCCGGCTTCGGCGGCCACGCGTCGCGACGTCGCCGCGGCATAACCCTCGTCGCGCATGACCTTCGCCGTGGCCTCGATGAGGCGTTGCCGTGTTCCCGCTTCGACTGGTTTCACCTTCTCGGCGCGCGGCATCAACGACCCTCCGCCCGAATGCTTGACCCTCTGTCACGGCCCGTGATAGGCATGGCGCATCCTAACAGTTTGATCGATCGATCAGATTGATTGCGGGCGCCAGGACCGGAAGGACGGCCGTTGATGACCGATCTCGCCTCGGTGGACTACTTCTCCGACCATGCGATCAGTCAGGATCCCTACGACTACTGGGACCACCTTCGCGGGCAGGGCCCGGTGTTTCGGGAACCCAACTACGGCGTCGTCGCCGTCACCGGCTACGCCGAAGTGGTGGCGGCCTTCAAGGATCACGACTCCTTCTCGGCGGTCAACGCGATCGGCGGGCCGTTCCCGCCGCTGCCATTCGTCCCCGACGGCGACGACATCACCGAACAGATCGAGGCGCACCGCCATCTGTTTCCCATCCACGAACACATGGTCGTGATGGACCCGCCGGCCCACGAGCGGGCCCGGTCGCTGCTGACCAAACTCCTGACACCACGCAGGCTCAAGGAGAACGAGGACTACATGTGGGAACTGGTCGACAGTCAGATAGACCAGATCATCGGCCCGGAGTTCGGACAGGGGCGCTGCGAGTTCCTCTCCGAATACGCCAAGCCCTTCGCCACGTCGGCGATCATCGACCTGCTCGGCGTGCCCGAGGAGGACCGTCCGGAGTTTCTGGCCGCGCTCGGCGTCGAGGAGCGCTACGGCACGCGCGTCGGCGCGCTCGACGGCGCGCCGGTGGGGCGCGACCCGCTGCAGTATCTCGACGACAAGTTCGCCGGCTATCTCGCCGAGCGTCGCCGCGAACCGCGCGGCGACGTGCTGTCGGGGATGGCCACGGCGGTGTTCCCGGACGGCTCGACACCGGAGCTGATCGAGGTGGTCAAGCCGGCGACGTTCCTGTTCGCCGCGGGGCAGGAGACCGTCACCAAGCTGCTCAGCGCGGCGGTGCAGACCCTCGGGGACCGGCCGGACTTCCAGCAGATGCTGCGCGAGCACCCCGAGCGGATACCGGCGTTCATCGAAGAGGCGCTGCGCATGCACTCACCGACCAAGGTCGACTTCCGGCTCGTCCGCAAGAGCACCACGCTGGGCGGGGTGGCGCTGAAGGCCGGCACGATCGTGATGCTGTGCCTCGGCGCTGCCAATCGAGACCCACGCAAGTTCGACGATCCGCACGAGTTCCGACCGGACCGCAAGAACGTGCGCGAGCACATCGCGTTCGGTCGCGGGATCCACTCCTGCGCGGGCGCGCCGCTGGCTCGAGTGGAGGGCCGCATCACCGTGCAGAGGTTGCTCGAACGCATGCGCGACATCCGGATCAGCGAGTCGGCCCACGGTCCGGCCGGTGAGCGCCGCTACGCCTACGAGCCGACTTTTTTGCTGCGCGGGCTGACCGAGCTGCACATCGAGTTCACGCGCCGGTAGGAGGCGGGCGCGCGGCGGTGATGGCCGACGGTCGAAACAGCCCTTGACCTGCTGCTGTGATGGCCGTCTAAACCGATTTTGGCTGAGACGCTTGTCACAGCGCCCAAACCTACCTACTGTGTGTTCACTAGGTTGGTTGAACGAAGGAGTTCGGTGTCCGCCACGGAGTCCGCGCGGCCGTATGCCACGCTCCTCGCCAAGGGCGAGGATCGTCGTCAGCGCATCCTCGCGGTGGCCGAACGCCTGCTCGCGCGCAACGGGTGGCGCAACACGTCGCTGGCCCAGATCGCCAAGGAAGCCGGGGTCACGCCCGCCGGTCTGCTGCACCACTTCGAGTCCAAGGAGCAGCTCCTCAACGCGGTGCTCGACGCCCGTGACGCCGACGACGCCATCCACGCCGACTACCGCTCCGGCGACCTGGTCACCGAGCTCGGCCGGGTCCCCGAACGCTTCGACCGCGCGCCCGAACTCGTCGGGACCTTCACCGTGCTGCTGGTCGAGAACATCGCGCCCGACGCGCCTCTGCACGACCGCCTTGTCAAGCGTTACCGCGACGCGGTCGACATCATCACCGCGATCATCGAGCGCGGTCAGCGCAGCGGCAAGTACCGCCAAGACCTCGACGCGGCCACCAAGGCCGTGGAAATCCTCGCCTTCACCTATGGAATGGAGACCCTATGGTTACTCGACCCATCGATTCAATTGGCCGAGGTGTTCAAGGGGTACGCCGAGTCGCTGGGACGCGAATTGGCGCCGCGGAGCTCGACATGAGGTACCGGCTCGACATCGTCGCCCCGACGGTGACGGACGCGGTGAAGTATGCCGGCGGCTGGATCTACGACCGGGTGATGGCCGGGTGGGACGTCACCGTGCTCGTCGGTGGCGACGAAGACGTTCGCCCGTTGACGATCCTCGGAGCCGAGACCCTCGACCTGGAAACGGTTCTCGCGGAGTGGGAGGAACGGCCGCATCCGGCCACCGTCGCCGTCGCGGCCAACATGATCGACCGCGACGCGCGGGTTCTCCAGCATGTGCGCAACGCGCTCGATCAGGGTGCGACCGAGGTGACCCTGTGGGGTGAGCGGGTGCCCGCCGAGCTCGACAGCAGCGTCGATTCCGTCGAGCACCGCCTGAGCGCGGCGGCCAGAGCGTTCAAGGCCAAGGCGCTGGCCGCAGCCGGCGATCCCGGAGCCGCCGAAGTCAGCGGCTGCGAGATGTTCCGCTGCGGGATGATGGTCTCCGTCGCCGCGGATCTGGTGCCCGCCAGCTGATTTCGGCAGGCGCCGGCCGCGTCACCGATAGTCGCTGGATTCGGCCAACTCGGCGGCCGAGCGCATCAACTCGACGATGACTGGGCCGTACGCGAGCAGCTTCGGGTTGTCGCCCGCGCGCTGGAAACCCTGTTCGAGCACGATGGCGAGCTTCCACTTCGCCAGCACCAGGTAGTAGTCGAGGTCGTCGACCTGGCGCCCGGACACCTTCGCATAGTGATCGACTACGGCTGCGCGCGAAGGCATTCCGCGCATGTCGACATAACCCATTTCCGAATCCGTCGGCGCCGCGGTGTCCTCGGGCCAGCTCTGCACCATCCAGCCCAGATCCAGCTTCGGGTCCCCGACGGTGCCCATCTCCCAGTCGACGATCGCCGCGAGCCGCGCGGGAGCGCCGTGCCGATACATCACGTTGGCGAACTGGTAGTCGCCATGCATGAGCCCGGGGACGTAGTCCAGCGGGCGGTGCGTGCGCAGCCAGTCGGTGGCGACGTCGAGGCCGTCGATCTCACGGCCCTTGATGCGCTCGAAGAACGCGGTCCAGCGGTCGACCTGGCGTTCGTGGAAGCCGTCGGGCCGACCCAGATCGTGCAGACCCTTTGCCTTCCAGTCAACTTGGGACAACAGCGCGATGCCCTCGGCGAGTTGATACGCCAGGTCCCCGCGCGCAGACAAGTCGGAGTCGAACGGTTCGGGCCACTTCCGATCGTCGAGATCCATCGGCGACCACCCGTCAACGAAACCCATCAAATAGAACGGGCGGCCGAGCACCGCGGCATCCTCACACACCGCGACGGCCTCGGTATGGGGAACGTCGGTGCCGTCGAGCGCCTCGATGATGCGCCACTCCCGCAGGATTCCCTTGTCGCGGTCGGGCGGGGTGCCCGGCGGCGGCATCCTCAGCACACAGCTGTGTTCCCCGCGGCGCAACTCGTAGATGACGTTCTGGGTGCCGCCCGACAAGAAGCGGGTCTGCAGCGGCTCACCCTTGCCGGGCAGTTCGGCCGCGTCCATCCAATCGGTCAGCCGCGCAACGTCGATCGCGGTGTCGCTCACAGGTTCCCCACTTCATGGTCCAGATACTCGGCGAACTTCGCCCTGGCCTTCTCCCGCTTGGCCGGGATCCATTCGCTGGGCCATGTGTCACTGCTCGGCGCATAGTCGCGCAGCACCTGCTTGGCCACCGTCGTCTTGTGCACCTCGGTCGGCCCGTCGGCCAGTCCCATCACCGCGGCGCCGGTGACCATGCCCAGGAACGGCATCTCGTTGGTGACGCCCAGCGCTCCGTGGACCTGCATTGCGCGCCAGGCGATATCGTGCAGCACCGTCGGCATCACAACCTTGACAGCGGCGATGTCCTTGCGGACCTTCTTGTAGTCGTTGTACTTGTCGATCTCCCATGCGGTGTAGAGCACCATCAGCCGGAACTGCAGTAACTGTGCGTACGAGTCGGCGATGTAGCCCTGCACGAACTGCTTCTCAGACAGCCTGCTGCCCTGCGTCTCCCGGCTCAGCGCGCGTTCGCACATCATGTCCAGCGCTTTGCGGGACAGTCCGATCGTGCGCATCGCGTGGTGGATACGGCCGCCGCCGAGGCGGGTCTGGGCGATGACGAAAGCCTGGCCTTCGCCGCCCAGCAGCGCATCCGCGGGCACCCGCACGTTGTCGTAGTGGATCAGCGCGTGCGAACCTTCGTCGTCACGCTCGCCGTGCAGTCCGACGTTGCGGACGATGTTCACGCCCGGGGTGTCGGTGGGCACCAGGAACATCGACATGCCCTGGTAGGCGCTCACGTCGGGGTTGGTGACGACCATGACGATCAGGAACGAGGCGGTCCTGGCGTTGGAGGAGAAGAACTTCTGACCGTTGATCACCCAATCGTCGCCGTCACGGACGGCGGTGGTGTTGAACAGCGTCGGATCGGCACCAGCGTGTGGTTCGGTCATCGAGTAACAGGAGAAGATCTCACCCTCCAGCAGCGGACGCAGATAGCGCTCCTTCTGGGCGTCGGTGCCGTAGTGGGCGATGATCTCGGCGTTGCCGGTGTCGGGTGCCTGACAGCCGAACACGATCGGTGCCCACTGGGAACGGCCGAGGATTTCGTTGAGCAGCGCGAGCTTGAGCTGGCCGTGACCCTGTCCGCCGAGTTCGCGGCCGAGGTGGGTGGCCCACAGCCCTCGTCGACGCACTTCGTCCTTGAGTGGGTCGATCACCTTGCGGCGGTTGGCGTCCAGGGGCACGAACTGCTGGTCGGGAAACGCCAGGTCGAGCGGTTCGACCTCCTCCCTGACGAATTCGTCAGCCCAGTCGAGAACCTTCTGGTACTCGGGGTCGGTCTCGAAATCCCACGCCATCGTGGTCTCCTTTCGTGCTGGATCAATCTTGAGCTGAGTGCGGTGTCGGTGTTCTGGTGTTGAACCCGGCGATCAGCGCCGCGATGTCGTCGGTGACGACGTCGGCGAACGAGCGATCGCCGAAAGTGCCGCTCGCCCAATGTCGGACGCCTTCGCTGACGTGCATTCCCGCCAAACGGGAGAGGTGCTCGACGTCGACATGCGCGCCGATCTTTCCGTCCCGCTGCGCCCGGGTGAACAGTTCGCCGAACATGTCGGCGTCGGCGGTCCCGTCGACGGCCTCACCCGCGAGGATCCGGTGTTCATGCCGGTAGCCCTCGAGGATCGTCTGGATGATCAGCTCGCGCGGATTGCGCGCCATCGACCGTTCGAGGCTGCGCAGTGCCTCGCCAATGACGGCCTCGACGTCGTAGTCGGCGCGCAACAGCATGCGCACCTTGTTCTGCGCCGACCGGGTCGACAGCAGACCGACCTCGAAGAGGATGTCCTCTTTGCCCGGAAAGTAGAAGTAGAACAGGCCCCTCGACACGCCCGCGGCCCGGCAGATGTCGGCGACGGTCGTCTTGGCATACCCGTTCGTGCGCCACAACGCCATGGCCGCCTGTACGAGCGCGCGCTTCGTCTCATGCGAACGAGCCCGCTGAAATGACGCGCGTCGTTGACCAGCGTCAGCCATGACTTCGCCGCTGGACTTGGACACTCCGGCACTGTAACAGGGCACTTGAGGCTTGCAAATAGTTGACGTTTGTCCAACTATCTAGTGATGGTCGCGACACTGGACGGCAGGCGCATCTTGGTGACCGGCGGCGCCACGGGCATCGGCGCGGCCGCGGTGCGCGTGCTGACCGAGGCTGGCGCACGCGTAGTGGCCACCCGCCACACCACGGCGCCACCCGACGTGCCCGGCGTGTCCTGGGTGCACTGCGACGTGCGTGACGCCGAAGCGGTCGACCGGACCGTGCAGGCCGTCGCCGACGAGATGGGTGGACTCGACGTACTGCTCAACGCGGCCGGACTGTGGCAACCGGGCATCCCCGGTCAGATCACCACCGACGATATCGAGATCCTCTTCGACACCAACGTCAAGGCCACGATCCTGACCAATCAGTCGGCGTATGCGGTGATGCGGGAGAACGGCGGCGGGCGCATCATCAACTTCGGATCCGCCGAGGCGGTGATGGGCAGTCCGCTCTCGGCGGTATATGCGGCGACGAAGGGGGCGGTGGCCGCGTGGACACGCTCGGCGGCCAGGGCATGGGCCGCCGAGAAGGTATCGGTGATCGCGCTGGCGCCCGCGGTACAGACACCGGGCGCCGACCGGCTGCGCGAATTCCTCGGACCGGCAGCCGAGTTCATGGATGAGCAGCTGAAGACCTCGATCCCGCTCGGCGGAGCGCTTGGTGACCCCGTTCGTGATCTCGGCCCCGCGCTGGTGTTCTTCTGCAGCGAGGGGTCACATTTCATGACAGGACAACTCGTCGCCGTCGACGGCGGCCTGAACATGCTGGGGTCGTAGACCCACGAAAGGCGAGACATGCCCAACCTGCACCACGTCGTCATGCGCAGCCATTCCGCGCACACCTTCACCGCGTTCCTGACCGAGGTGATGGGGATGGCGGTGCAGTTTCGGATGCACGTCCCCGGTGAGGTGCTGCAGAAGACGCTTGGATGGCCGGCGTCGGACGGTGCGGAGGTCACCATGCTCGGCACCGGCGACACGGGGCTCATCGAGGTGCTCGACGTTCCCGAGCACCTTCGTGAACTCGTGCCCGAGGGGTTGGCAGCACTGTCGTTCATGGCACCCGACTTCGCCGAAACACGCGCGAAGGCCGGCGCTTTCGTTGACAACGTCACGATGCTGGACACCGGTGTGCCTGGCGTGGACCTGTTCTTCTGCACGATGGGCGGGGTGCCTATCGAGTTCATGGGAAGCTATGTCCCCGAGGCGAACTCCGAAGCCAGCGACGCGACGAACTCCTGAGTGCGCCTGCGCGACGCCTGGCGCTGGGCGGCATCCCGTCCGAGCGGAACCACGCGCGCTGCCAGATCGGTGACGCCGGCGTCGCGGTAGCGGCGCAGCCGGGCCTCAACGGTCGCCTCGTCGCCCGCCGCCATGGTGTCGCCGACGTCCTCTGCGTCACCCTGTTCGAGCAGGCGTACGTAGTTGGGGGAGAAGTCGGCGTGCCCCAGCACCTCGCTCGCGTACGCCCGGGCATCGTCGACTTCACCGTCGGCGCACAGCGCGACGGGGACACCGGCCACGATGCGGACACCTTCTCGGCCCGCCTCTTTCGCCGCTGCGGTGATGCGCGGCGCCACGTAGTCGCCGATCGCGCGTTCGTCGGCCATCCACAGGATGGTTCCACCGGTGCGTTCGCCGGCGATCCGGAGCATCGTCGGGCCGAGCGCCGCCACCAACACCGGCACGGTGAAGGCATCGGTGACGTCGACGGGGCTGTGTATGTGGTAGGTGTCGTTGTCGACGGCGATCGCGCCAGGTCCGCTGAACGCGGCGTCGAGCACCTCGAGGTAGTCGCGCACCAGCCGCGCGGGTTTGTCGTACGGCAGGCCGAGCTGGTCGGCGATGATCCAGTGGTGCGAGGGACCGATCCCCAGCGTGAACCGTCCCTCGCAGGCGATCTGAGTGGTCAGTGCCTGTTGGGCCATGATGAGCGGATGGCGGGTCTGGATCGGCACCACGGCGGTTCCGATCTCGATGCGGTCGGTAGCGTTTCCGAGTAACGCCACGGCCGTCATCGCGTCGAGATAACCGGGCACCTGCGGCATCCAGAAGGTCGCGAAACCCTGCTTCTCGGCGGCTCTTCCGTCGTCGATCAGTCCACTGAGCCGATCGCTGCGTGGGCGCTCCTTGTCGGACCATCAATCCGATGCGCATTCATACCTCCGGTCACGGCACATAGCGGTCCCATTCGTAGGGGACGACGGTGTGAAACGGTGCGGCGAAAAGCGGTTCGACGCCATCGCCGTCCCATCGGACCTGCAGCACCGGTCGGAGCCGCTCCGCGACCGCCACGGGGTCGTCGTCGAGGAAGCAGTACGTAATCGTCTGCCCGGCAGGGGCACTGGCCAGACGGCCCTCGACGGGCAGCGACGTCGCCGCCCACGCGCCCGCCACCCCGTCGACGTCCACCAGTTCGTCCGGAGAAGCTGCGCCTCGTTCCAGCAGTAGATACACGCCTCGACTCGGCCACCACGGCAGCACGTCGGCGCCGGCCTTGATCCGTGGCGCTGCGGCGCGCCGCCGGACGTCGTACACACCGCGTTCGACGGGCGGCAGCAGCGGCAGTTTGCGGCCCGCATCACCGAGCGCCTTGGACAGCGCGAGGAATGGTTCCATGCCCTCGACCCCGGTGAAGAAGTACGTCATCACGTGATCGATCTCGTCGTAGGGAGTTTCACCGGTTTCGCGTGCGGCGCGGCACTGCGGGGTGGACACCAGGCGCAGGGATGCGCGCACCGCCGGCATTCGGTGCTGTTCGGGCCGATGGTCCAGGGTGTGCCAGCGCAGATAGTCCGCGTCCGCGCCGTCGGGATGGCGTCGCGCCATCGAGACGAACACGGTGGTGATATCCCCGTCTCCGTTGGCGAGCACCTCGGGAACCTCGTCCGACGGTCTGCCCGGCAGTTGCATCGACGTCTCCTCTACACCGAATCCGGCTGTGGCAGCGGGATTTCGGGGTGGCGGGCCTCGATCATCCGGCGGAAACCGTCGCGCCAGCCGACCGTCGTGCGCCCCAGCACCTCGTGCATGCGGTTGACGTCGGGCCACAACGGCGTGTGGGCCTCGGACGTGTACTCGAAAATCGGATCGACGCCGACCAGTTCTCCCATGTACGCGCAGTACTCCTCGACGCTGACCGTCTCGCTGCCGGCCCAGTTGACCACGACCGGTGGCGTGTCGGCTGCCTCCATCGCCCTGATCCCCAGCGCGACGTAGTCGTCCTCGTAGATCGGGTTGTAGTTGTTCGGCCGGTCCGGGTGCAGCCTTATCGGTCGCCGAGCCAGCATCGCGTCGAGACGGTCGGCGGGGGCGCCGCCTTCGGGCCCGTAGGTGGAACAGATCCTGATGATGGTCAACGGAATCTCGTACTGTCGGGCGACCCACGTGCAGACCGCCTCGGCGGCGACCTTGGAGAAGCTGTAGTTCGCCCGCAACGGCACCCCGGGCGGATCGGATTCGATCAGCGGCCGCTGACCCTGGTACGCGTAGATCGAGCCGGTCGAACACAGTACGAAGCCTTTCGCGGCGCGGTACCGGTGCAGCAGGTCGCCCGAACGCTGAGCGTTCGTCTCCAGGCAGCGCGTCCAGTCCTCGGCTCCGGGATCGACCGCGGCGTGGAAGACATAGGTGAAATCCTCGGGCAGCGCGGAGAAGTCGCCGTCGCCGATGTCGAGGGCGACCGGAATGACACCGGCGGCGCTCAGCCTGTCGCGGCCGGCCGGCTCGCGCAGCCGGGCTGCACCCCACACCTCGTTGTTGCGTGCCAGCTTCCGCGCCAAGGGGAACGCGATCTTGCCGGTGGCGCCGGTGATCAGGATCTTCTCGCCGTCGAGCATTCCTTAAGTCTTAGCGCACCGCGCGTCAAATGTTAAGTACTTGATATGTTGGCGGGATGCAGCTCACCTTCGATGCCGAGGTGGAGGCGTTCCGCGCGGAGTTCGTCGCCTTCCTCGACGAGCATCTGCCACCGCAGGCCGAGGCGGCGGAGCGGTCCCGATCGACGGCCCATGTGCCGCAGTGGGCACGCCGTTGGCAGCGGCTGCTGTTCGATCACGGATGGTTGCTGCCGGGAAACCCGCCGCAGTTCGGTGGCCGCAACGCGGGCGTGCTCGAACAGTTCGTCCACCGCGAGGAGCTGGCGCGACGTCGGATCTACCACGCGTTCAATCCGCAGGGCGTCGGGATCATCGCCGCGTCGCTGCTGTCCTTCGGCACCGAGGAGCAGAAGCAGCGGTGGGCGGTGCCGATTCTGCGTGCCGAGATGACCGCATCGCTGGGCATGAGCGAACCCGGGGCCGGTTCGGACCTGGCGGGCCTGGCGACACGAGCGGTGCGCGACGGTGAGAATTTCGTCGTCGACGGGCAGAAGGTCTGGACTTCGGGCGCACACGACGCCGATGTCATCCTCGCGTTCGTGCGCACCGACCCGGATGCGCCCAAGCACAAGGGGATCAGCGCGCTGTTGATCCCCACCGACCTACCCGGAGTCGAGCGCAGGCCGTTCGCTTCGGTGTACAGCCGTGAGGACCTGGACTTCAACGAGGTGTTCTTCTCCGGCGTTCGGGTGCCCGCCGAGAATCTCGTCGGTCCTCTGCATGAGGGTTGGCGTGTGGCCAACGGATCGCTGGGCCACGAACGCACCATGATGTGGATGGCGTTCGCCAATCGGCTGGATCAACTACTGCAGGACTTCCGCCCGGCGGGAGCGGTGAACCAGGACCGCTACGCGACCATTGCGATGGACTATCAGGCGCTGCGCCTGCTCGGATCCGTCGCACTGGGGCAGGCGGCGCGGGGTGAACGCGACATCCCCGGCGTCTCGGTGTTGAAACTGTTCGGATCGGAGGCCGAGCAGAAGGCGCTCGGGTATGCGCTCGACGCCGCCGGCGCAGAAGGCTTACGCAGTCCGGGGCTCACCGCGCCGTACAACCCCTACAGCCCAGGCCTTTTCACCGCCGACTGGTTCACCCGTTACATCAGCACCTATGCCGGGACCATTTCGGGCGGGGCGTCGGAAATCCAGCGCAACATCATCGCGCAGCGGGTGCTGGGGTTGCCTGCCCGCTGACGTCTCCCGGAAGAAAACCGGCGCTCAGCGCGGTGCGGGGGCCGCCAGCTCCCGCAGTGACGCCATGAACAACTCGTCCATCCGCGGGCTGAGCTCCGCCAACGAGGCGGCACCGGCATGGCCGACGGAACCGAAGACGCGGTCCAGCGCATCGGCACTCGCTGAGGAACCGATCGAAAGGCACAGGCATGCAACGCCGTCGGCGCGCAGTTCCTCGAGGGCCTTGTGCGCGTCGGCCTCCGCATAGCGGCCTTCGTAACCGTCGTCGTAGGGGTGTCCGTCGGACAAGACGAGCAACAGCTTGTTGGGGGTGCCCGCCTCTTCCTTGAGGATCTCGGCCGCGCCGCGGATCGCCGCGCCGAGGCGGGTGTAGCTCGACGGTTGCAGTTGGTTGAGACGAGCGCGTCCGACCGCCCCGAAGCGCTGATCGAACTTCTTGATCGCCGGAAGGTGGACCGCATGGCGGCCCCGGGACCGGAACGCGTAGACCGCGACCCGATCGCCGAGGTCCTCGAGCGTGGCCGCCAGTGTGGCGGCCGCTCGCCGCTGGTGCTCGTGTACGGCCAGGCCGTCCGGGTCGGCGTCGGTCACCGAACCGGACGCGTCGAGCAGGATCAGCACCCCGAGGTTCCTGGCGACCTTGCGGTGCTCGGTGAAGATGTGCTCAGGCGGGGAGAATCCGGAACGCAGGTCGACGGACAGGTCGACGAGGGCTTCGATGTCGAGTTCGTCGCCGTCGGGTCGGCGCCGCAACACCCTGGGGCCCAACCCGATCCGGGAAAGCCTGCGGCGCAGGGCGTCGTCGCGGGCGACGGCGGCAGCGGTGACGTCGGCGGGCGTGGTCAGGGGGTAGTCGATCACCCGGCACCAGTCCGGCCGGTACCGGCGGCGGAAGACGTCCCACTCGGGATGCAGCGCTCCGCCCACCCCGACGGCGGCACCTGGGCGTTCGTCGTCGGTGAAGTGGATCCGGTGGGGCAGCGGCCTGGCGTGCGGGCCGCCCGCGCGGACCCGCCGCACGGCTTCGGCCTGCGGATCCCCGCCGGCACTGTTGCCGGACGATCCCGATGTGCCGAGCAGTTTGCGCAGGAAATCCCCGACCGTTTTCGAGTTGAACAGCGGGTTGTCGAACATCTTGAGGATCTTGCTTTCCTCAGACGGTCCCTCGTCGTCGTCATCGTTTCCGTCGTCCACCGGTATGGCGGCCGGATCGGGTGTGAACCGCAGGTCGGCGTCGGAGGCACGGGCGCCCGGTTCGGCGGCCGTGCTCAGCAGTGCCGACGGTTTGAGGAGGCCGAACCAGTCGGGCGCTTCGCTGACTCGTGTTCGGCTACGCGCGATTTCGAGGGACTCGGCGGCCGATGTGGAGCCATGCGGATCCTCGGGTTCCAGGGCCGCGGCCAGCGGCAGCCGCCGGGCCAGGTCGACGAGCACCCGGCGTCCCTCGACCGCCAGGTAGCGACGCGCGAGGGCCGGACGCGTACGCAACGGACGGATCAACGGCTCCTGCAGGCTGCCCGCCCCGATGAGCGCGCTGTGCAACAGCACTTCCCGCCGAATCTGCTCGTCCGAACCGCTGCCGGTGACGAAGATGGCCGTGCCGTTGGTGTGGGCGGGTTGGCCCTCCGGCGCAGCCGCGACGTCGATCGACCGACCGGCGACGAACGTCGCCAGAAACCGGAACCGATCGAGTTCGGCTGCGCCCGAGGCACTCACGGGCTCGGTAGCAGCGCATCGACGAGTTCACCGAGCGCGCGCACGACGTCTCTGTCGTCGGACAGCGCCTCCACGATCGCGGCCTGCACGGCGCGCCGCAGACCGAGCCCCTCGGCAGCCAGGCCGCCGGCCAGGATGAGCATCCGCGTCGAGGACGCCTCGCGTAGCGGTGAGCCGTCGATGCCGCGGATCGCGTTGCCGATCGCCACCAGGGTCCGTGCCGTGTCGGCGTCGATTCCGGCCTCGTGCGCGACGATCTCGGTTTCCACCTCGGGCGGAGGGAAGTCGAGTTCGATCGCGATGAATCGTTGGCGCGTCGACTCCTTGATGTTCTTCAGCACGCTCTGGTAGCCGGGGTTGTACGAGATCACCAGTTGAAACCCGGGCGCCGCGGACAGGGTGGTACCGAGCCGGTCGACGGGCAGTTCGCGGCGGTGGTCGGCCAGTGGGTGGATCACGACGGTGGTGTCCTGGCGTGCCTCGACGATCTCGTCGAGGTAGCAGATCGCCCCTGTCCGAACGGCTCTGGTCAACGGTCCGTCGACCCAGACCGTCTCGCCGCCCTTGAGCAGGAACCGGCCCACCAGATCGGCCGACGTCATGTCCTCGTGGCCGGCGACGGTGATCAACTCGCGGCCCAGTTCGTGCGCCATCGCCTCGACGAACCGAGTCTTACCGCATCCGGTGGGACCCTTGAGCAGCACCGGCGAACCTCGCCGCGCCGCGGCACGAAACACCTCGACCTCATCGCCGATGGGCCGGTAAAACGGTGCCCGCGACCGGTTTTCGAGCATCGGAGCGTGGTTGTTTGCCGACACCTCATTCGCTCCGCTCGTGCGGTATGACGGCGGGCATCTCCACGCCCTCCGGCAGCACGAATTCGCCGTCGGTGTTGATGTAACCCGAGTGTCTGGTCGGGATCGGCAGCGACGGGTCGGGGCACGGCCGGTCGGTACCTTCGCCGCACAAACCTGAGGTGAAGTAGGAACGCTTCTGCACATCCTCGGGCCACGGGTCGGCATGGGTCGCCATGAATTGCGCGGGGATGATGTAGAAGACGAAGAACGATGCGCTGATGGCGGCAAAGATCGCGAGGAAACGCACGAACTGCTGTTTGGCGAATCCGCCCCGGACGTTGTCCAGGCCGCGCTCGACGACCGTGCGGCCGCGGTCGTCGGTGAAGAACCGCAGGCAGCACAGCGCGGCCTGCACGCCGCCCCACATCAGGCCCTCGTAGATCGGCCACTGGTAATAGGTGCCCGCGTTGATCGACAGCGCCTGGATGGCACCGGGGAACGTGTACATCCCCAGCGGCATCAGGACCAGGCCCTCCATGACGAAGTCGAACACGAAACCCCACGCAAAGGCGACGCCGATCAGACCCTTGGTGCCGAGATTCGGCCACCGCTGCTGGGCCTTTCGCATGACCCAGCAGCCCAGGATCGTGCACAGCAGCACGCCGTATGCATATCCGGAGACGTTGATGCCCAACGGTTCTGCCACCTGGGCGCCCGGCCTCTCGGGTGAGAGCCATCCCGGAACGTGCGGAGCCCACGACCCCATGTTGAACGCCCACGCGTTGTAGGTGCACCACGTGTTGATGTAGTTCAGCAGCGGGTCCTGGAAGAAGAACAGGCCCGTGGACACCATGATCATGCCGTCCAACGTGATGCGACGTTCGCGTCGCCAGGGCCGGATGATGAACCACCAGATGGCGACCGGGAAGAGCACCGGTGAACCGATCTGCCACATCATCAGTGCGACCTTCATGAAGGTCGGCGGCTCCGTCGGACCGGGATCGACCGGCGTGAAGTACGGGCCGGTGATCCACCGGATCCAGACGTAGATCTGGAGGACCAGGATCACGCCGCCCAGGGTCGCCCAGATCTTGACCCGGTTCGACGGCCGTGGCGACGCCTCTTCGAGTCGTCCCACTGTGCTGAGCGACTCAGCGGATGGCTTGTTCGACAGTTCGCTCACGACGCCTCCTCGATCGCGCCTCGTCATCGCGATCTCGAGAAATATACCGGTCGGTATCTGGAGAACTCAATGGGATCTTAGATTCTTGTGGCAGAATTCCGGCATGGCGGAGCGGTGGACCCGGGAGCGGCGGCTCGAGCACACCCGGTCCCTGCTGCTGGACGCGGCCGAGAACGTGTTCGCCGAAAAGGGTTTCACGGCAGCCACTGTCGACGACATCGCCTTTGAGGCCGGTTATACGAAGGGCGCCATATACAAGCACTTCGCCACCAAAGAAGAGCTGTTCTTGGCCGTCAGCGACCGCTACTGGCGGCGCTACTTCAACAACTTCGCCGAGGTGATGTCGTCGTCGAAACAGGTGGGAGCCCGCGAGCGCGACGACATCGCGCAACGGTGGCGTCAGCTGAGCCAGGACCGCGGTGCCGAGCATGCTGCCCTCGGCCACGAGTTCACGTTGTACCTGCTGCGCAATCCGGATGCGCGAGAACGCGTGGTCGGCAAGCGCGCGGAGGTGGTCGAGGCGTTGGCGAAATTCATCGTCGACGGCATCGATCGGCTCGGCGCAACCCTGGTGATCCCGCCGTTGACGTTCGCCCAGGTGCTGATCGCCACCAGCGACGCCATCGTGCTCGGCAGTGAACTCGACGACGTCGACCTGTACCGGCCGATCATCGACATGTACGTCTCGGCGATCAAATTCCCATGACGTGAGCCGCCGAACGGACCGAAACCTAGGCTGTGGCAATCGATATGGATTTGGTGTCGGTGTACCCGTCGATGCCCTCGCGTCCGAGTTCGCGGCCGTATCCGCTGTCCTTGACGCCGCCGAACGGGGCGAACGGATCCATCGTGTAACCCTGGTTGACGCCGAACGTCCCGGTGCGGATGCGCTCGGCGACGGCGACTCCGCGCTCGGTGTCGGTCGTCCACACCGATCCGGCCAAGCCGTAGTCGGAGTCGTTGGCCACCGCCACCGCATCGTCCTCGTCGGCATAGGCGATGACGGTCAGGACGGGCCCGAAGATCTCTTCGCGTGCGATGGTCATGTCGTTGTCGGCGTCGGCGAACAGCGTCGGCTTCACATACCAGCCACGGTCGAGCCCGTCGGGCATGTCGGCGCCCCCGACGACGAGGCGCGCGCCTTCTGACCGGCCGGTCTGGATATAGCCCCGCACGCGCTCCTGCTGACGTTGTGCGACGAGCGGTCCGACCTGTGTGGCCGGATCCGTCGGATCCCCCACGATGAGCGTCGTCATCTCGGCGGCCAGGGCATCGGTGAACTCAGCCGAACGTGCCGCAGGCACCAGAATCCTGGTGAGCGCGTTGCAGATCTGACCGCTGTTGGACAGGCTTGCCGAGCGGACGCCTGCGGCGACGGCCGCGGGATCGGCATCGGAGAGCACGACGGCCGCCGACTTGCCGCCGAGTTCGAGGCTGACGCGGCGCAGATCGACGGCGCACGCGGCGGCCACCGCCTTGCCCGCCGCGGTCGACCCGGTGAACGAGACCTTGTCCACCCCGCGGTGTTTCACGAGGTACTCGCCCGCGGACCGGTCACCCGGCAGCACGCTGACCACGCCGTCGGGCAGCCCGGCCTCGGCGATCATGTCGGCGAGCAGCAGTGCGTCCAGCGGTGATTCGGCCGCAGGCTTGAGCACGACCGTGCAGCCGGCGAGCAGCGCGGGGATCAGCTTGGTGACGATCAGGAACTGCGGCATGTTCCACGGCACGATGGCGGCGACGACACCCACCGGCTCGCGGCGGATACGGATATCGGTTCCATACATCCCCGGGCGGGATTCCTCCCACGGGTACGTGTCGGCCATATCGCAGAACGCCGACATCATCATCGTGGGCAGTCCTACCTGCGCGCGCTGGGCGAAGCTGATGGGCGCCCCGATCTCGGCGGTGATGGTCTCGGCCATCTCGCCGCGCCGTTCGCCGTACCGCTCGGCCAGCCGGCGCACGGCGGCGATGCGTTCGGCGGGGGTCAGGCGCGGCCACGGACCGGAGTCGAACGCGGAGCGTGCGGCGGCGACGGCCCTGTCGATGTCCGCGGGCCCGGCGGCGGCGACACGCGCGACGGGTTCCTCGGTGTGAGGGGAGACGACCTCGATGTGGTCTCCGGCGCTCGCTGGCGACCATTGGCCGCCGATGAACAACTCGTCCGATCGCATTGTCTGCTCACCCTTCCGCGCCGATGTCTGCACCACGGTTGTGGTCCGAATGGGAGCCCGACCGCGGTGCGGAAATCGGTGACGCTGCCCGGCCCCGGCCGGTCTGTATCAACTACTTGCGATTGTGACATGGAGCATATACCGTCGGCGCTGCAGCTCCCGGCACGGTCCAGGCCGGGCGGACAGGAGTAGGCAATGGCTCGCTTTCCCAAACCGCCAGAAGGAAGTTGGACGGAGCACTATCCCGAACTGGGAACCGATCCGGTCTCCTACGAGGACTCCATCAGCCCGGAGTTCTACGAGAAGGAACGCCACGCGATCTTCAAGCGCGCGTGGCTGAATGTCGGTCGGACCGAACAGGTTCCGCGCAAAGGCAGCTACTTCACCAAGGAGTTGAAGGTCGCAGGCACGTCGATCATCGTGGTGCGGACCACCTCCGGTGAGGTCAAGGCGTATCACAACATCTGTCGGCACCGCGGCAACAAACTGGTGTGGAACGACATGCCGCTCGAAGAGACCAGCGGGGTGTGCAGGCAGTTCACCTGCAAGTACCACGCCTGGCGCTACGACCTCGACGGCAACCTCACCTTCGTGCAGCAGGAGGGGGAGTTCTTCAACCTCGACAAGAGCCGCTACGGGCTGGTGCCGGTGCACTGTGAGGTCTGGGAGGGGTTCATCTTCGTCAACTTCGCCAAGGAACCCGAACAGTCGCTGCGCGAGTTCCTCGGTCCTATGATCACCGACCTGGAGGGCTATCCGTTCGACAAGATGACGTCGCGGTTCCACTACCGGTCCGAGGTCAAGGCGAACTGGAAGCTCTACATGGACGCCTTCCAGGAGTTCTACCACGCACCGGTACTGCACGCGAACCAGTCGCCGACCGCCTACTCGAAGGCCGCCGCCGAGGCCGGCTTCGAGGCGCCGCACTACCGCATCGAGGGCCCGCACCGACTGGTCAGCACCTCGGGTGTGCGCGCCTGGGAGATGGCCGACGAGATGCGCAAGCCGATCGAGGACATCTGCCAGAGTGGATTGTTCGGGCCATGGGACAAACCGGATCTGGGGGAGATGCCCGCCGGCCTGAACCCGGCGAAATGCGATCCGTGGGGCCTTGATTCGTTCCAGTTGTTCCCGAACTTCGTGATCTTGTTCTGGGGGCAGGGTTGGTACCTGACCTACCACTACTGGCCGACGTCGTACAACACACACCTGTTCGAGGGCACCGTCTATTTCCCGCAGCCGCGCACTCCCCGGGAGCGCATCGCGCAGGAACTGGCCGCGGTGTCGTTCAAGGAATACGGGTTGCAGGACGCCAACACGCTGGAGGCCACCCAGTCGATGATCGAGTCGCGGGTGCTCGACGACTTCCTGCTCTGCGATCAGGAGGTGCTGATCCGCCACCTGCACAAGGAGACCGCGGCGTGGGTGGAGAACTACGAACGCAAGACGGCGGGTGTGTGAGATGACGACCGCGACGGCCAAGTTGCCACCCGAATTCGCCGACCTGGAACAGTTTTCGGACTGGTGCCTGGGGTCGGAGGCCGAACGCTATGCCAAGCGGCTGTCCTCGACGATGACCGAGATGCAGGCCTTCTACGACGCCATTACCGCGCGCGCCGAAGAGGCCATCGCCTACTGCGACAAGTTCTCCCTGGACGATCTGCCCGAGGACGTGCTCAACCTGATGCACCTGCTGTACTCGATGATTCAGGTGTCCTTCCCGGTCGAGTGCTGGAAGCAGCCGAAGGTGCCCGATTCGGGTGCCACGACGCTCGACTGCGTTTCCGAACCGGTTCCGTGACGGATCGAATCGTCCTGCGCGCTGCGCGCTGGGGCGACGTCGAGGCCGGTGAGGTGCGCTCGCCGGCCGTGGTGGTCGTCGAAGGAAACCGCATAGTCGCGGTCAATCCACCGGAAACACAGGACGATCCGGTGACCGAGATCGACCTCGGAGATGTCACGCTGTTGCCGGGCCTGATGGACATGGAGCTCAACCTCCTCATCGGAGGGCCCGGCGGGCCGGAGGGCTTGCCCAGCCCGATGCACGGTGTGCAGGACGATCCCGTCTATCGCACGCTGCGCGGGGCGGTCAACGCGCGCAAGACGCTGGAGGCCGGCTTCACCAGCGTGCGCAACCTCGGCCTCATGGTCAAGACGGGCGGCTACCTGCTCGACGTCGCGTTGCAGCGGGCGATAGACCAGGGGTGGCACGTCGGCCCACGGATCTACCCCGCCGGGCATGCGGTCACCCCGTACGGCGGCCATCTCGATCCGACGGTGTTCCAGCGGCTGGCTCCGGGGATCATGCCGTTGTCGGTGGCCGAGGGCATCGCCAACGGCGTCGACGACGTGCGCGCGTGCGTGCGCTACCAGGTCCGCCACGGCGCCAAGCTGATCAAGGTGTCGGCCTCCGGCGGGGTGATGTCGCACAGCACCGCTCCTGGCGCGCAGCAGTACTCCGACGCGGAACTCGCCGCCATCGCCGACGAGGCACACCGTGCCGGCGTCCGCGTCGCCGCACATGCGATAGGGGACAGCGCGATCCGTGCGTGCATCAAGGCAGGCATCGATTGCATCGAGCACGGATTCCTCGCCAGCGACGACACGATCCAACTGATGGCCGACACCGGAACCTTCCTCGTCTCGACCACCTACTTGACCCAGGCGATGGCCATCGACCGCATCGCGCCCGAGCTGCGCAAGAAGGCCGAGGAGGTGTTCCCCCGGGCACAGGCCATGCTGCCCAAGGCGATTGCGGCCGGTGTGCGCATCGCCTGCGGCACCGATGCCCCGGCGATCCCGCACGGACAGAACGCCAAAGAACTGTGTGCGCTCGTCGAACGGGGCATGACGCCGATGCAGGCGATCCGCGCCGCCACCGTGACCAGCGCCGAGCTGATCGAGGCCGACGACGAGCTGGGCCGCTTGGCGCCCGGCTACCTCGCCGACATCATCGCGGTGCCCGGGGATCTGACCGACATCGCCGCCACCCTCGATGTGTGCTTCGTGATGAAGGACGGTCACGTCTACAAGCACGAAGAGGGGTGACGGCAGTGGCTGGGGAAACAGACGCAGAACTGGGCATGGAACTCGGTGACAACACCCTGTGGCATCTGAAGCAGGCTTGGTACTTCGCGCTGACCGCCGTCAACGACGCGGTCGGCCAGCACGGCGTCAGCACCGCCCAGATCGGTGTGCTGCGTCAACTGGCCAATGAGCCGGGCCTGTCCGGAGCCGAACTCGCGCGTCGCCTGCTGATCACCCCGCAGGGGGTGCAACTGGCGGTCAAGTCTCTTGAGCAGCGGGGGCTGGTCGAACGTAAACCCGATCCCCAACACGCGCGAATCCTGAAGGCGTACCTGACCTCTGAGGGACGCAAGGTCGCAGGCGCGGTCGTCAGCGATGCCATCGCCGCCCACGAAGCCGTCTTCGGCGTCCTCACCGAAGAAGAGCAGCAGACGCTGCGTGACCTGCTGGCCCGGGTGGTCGTGAAGGGTACCGGGCACACGATGGCCGATGACCACATCGGCGACTGATCGACTCAGCCGTTGCCGAAACCGATGTGGCTGCGAATCAACGGAAGATCCGCCATCGTCGCGAATCCAGCGGGCGCCGCGACGATCGCCGGCACCGCGTTGAGCACCTGCATCGCCGTCGCCACATTCGCCGACCGCACGTGCTCGGGCATGCCCGCATCGCGGCTGAAGCTGGCGAGCGAGAAGAAGTGGGTGCGCATCGAGGGATCACCCTCGATGGTCAGCGTCCAGCCGTGTTGTGGCTTCGGCCAATGCGTGGGGTACTCGTTGCCGACCGTCCACAGCGTCTCGATCTCGACCAACGTCTCACCGTCGCGTCGGCCCGACCAGGTCCACCGTTGGCCCGCCGTCGTTCCCGCGGCCAGCACGCGGTCGAAGATCTGATGGTCGGACGTGGCCGCGACGGCGTCGACCGAGGCGGTCACCTCGTCGATGCCCGCGTTGAGCGCATCGGCGATGAGCCAGACCTGCTCGCTGAAGATCGCGCTGTTGAACGCGAGGAAGTCGGTGCCCGCGGGGCTGATGGTCTCGACGGGTTCTCCGAAGCACATGTTGTCGAAGGTGATCGCCGTGCTGTCGTAGACCGACCAGTCGGCGCGCTCCTGCAGGGTGACCCTGTCGATGGTGCGGCTCATCCCCGACAACGCCAACGGCAGCACGCCGGACAGGTTACCCGGATTCAGGCCGCTTCCGTGCACGGTGCTGTTGCCGGTCTTGCACGCGTCGAGCAACCGATCGCGGTCCGCAGGCCGGGTGCGACGCGGGTGGAACAGGAATGCCGTCGTGGCCACGTTCTTGCCGCTGGCCAGGATCGCGCACACCTCGTCGACATCGGTGTTGCGGGGCGTGTACAGCACGCAGTCGGCGTCGAGGGCGAGTATCTGGTCCACGTCGGTGGTGGCGGCGACGCCGATCGATTCGCGGCCGGCCAGCGTGCCGACGTCGACACCGTCCTTAGCCGCGGAATACACACGCGCCCCGACCAGATCGAACGCCGACCGGTTGTCCAGCACCGCGGTGATCATCTCGACGCCCACGGCGCCGGTGCCCCATGCGATGACACGATGCCGTTGCATCCGGTCACGCTACGTCACCCGCACACGAGGCCGCATCAAGTGCTTGAGATCAATCGCAAGTACTTGATACTGTGGTGACGATGTCCGACGACGAGTTCGCCCCACTGCGCATCAAACGTGTGGTGCACGAAACCAGCGACGCCGTGTCGCTGGTTCTCGATGTTCCGGCGGACTGCTCCGATCGCTTCGTCTACAAGGCGGGTCAGTTCCTGACGCTGCAGGTCAGGGTGGACGGAGACGACCACCGGCGCTGCTACTCGATGTCGTCGTGCCCGCATAACGGCAACGACCTGCAGATCACCGTCAAGCGCGACCCGGGTGGGCTGGTCTCGAACTGGCTCAACGACACCGCGCAGGTCGGCGTCGAGATCCACGCTTCGCCACCCGACGGTCGATTCCTGCTCGGCGACACCGAGCGCGACATCGTCGCATTCGCCGGCGGCAGCGGTATCACCCCGATCTTTTCGCTGATCGGTTCGGCGTTGGTGAGCACCCGCAGGCGCGTCAGGCTGTTCTACGCCAACAGAAGCCGCGATTCGGTGATCTTCGGCGAGCCACTCACAGCGCTGGCCGCCGCCAACACCGAGCGCCTGTCGGTGACCAACCACTTCGACGACGAAGCCGGCGTCGTGCAGGCCGCGGCGGTCGAGGCATTCGCATCGGCGAGCGGTGACGTCGACTACTACATCTGCGGTCCTGGGCCGTTCATGGACACCGTGGAGAACACGGTGTTGGGCATGGGCGTGCCGCGCGAGCGGCTTCACCTCGAACGGTTCACGGTGGCACCGGTTTCCGACGAGGTCACCGCCACCTCGGAGCAGACCGAGGAGGTGGTCATCGAACTCGATCGCAAGACCATCACCGCGCCCTACCGGTCGGGTAACACGCTGCTGCAGACCGCGCGCATGGCGGGGTTGCGTGCGCCCTCGTCATGTGAGACGGGTTCATGCGGAACGTGTATGGCGCGGATCGTGTCCGGAAGCGCCCGCATGCTGAACAACGATGCGCTCGATGACGACGAAGTGGCCGAAGGTTGGGTGCTGACATGCCAGTCGCTGCCGACGAGCCGAACGGTCCACATGATCTATGAGTAGAAGACGAGGTCGACTGATGGGACGGACGCGATGACCCGGGTCGCGGTGGTGACCGGGGGCGCCTCGGGCATGGGGGAGGCGACGTGCCACGAGCTCGGCCGTCGTGGGCACAAGGTGGCCGTACTCGACGTCAACGGTGAAGCGGCCCAACGGGTCGCCGAGAAACTGCGGGCGGACGGCGTGACGGCTCTGGGGGTGGCCGCCGACGTGAGCGATCGTTCGGCGGTCGAGGAGGCCTTCGCGAAAGTGCGGAGCGAGCTGGGGCCGGTGCACATCCTGGTCACCAGCGCCGGTGCCGTGGACTGGGCGCCTTTCACCGACATCACGCCCCAGGCGTGGCAGCGGCTCATCGACGTCAACCTCACCGGAACGTTCCACTGCTGTCAGGTGGCCGTGCCCGACATGCTCGACGCGGGCTGGGGTCGCATCGTGATGATCTCGTCGTCCAGTGCGCAGCGCGGCTCTCCCCGGATGGCGCACTATGCCGCGTCCAAGGGCGCACTGCTCTCGCTGACCAAATCGCTTGCGCGCGAGTACGGCCCGGCCGGGATCACGGTCAACAACATCCCGCCGTCGGCCATCGAGACACCGATGCAGCATGCCGGTCAGCAGTCCGGACACCTGCCGTCGAACGAGCAGATGGCCGCGACGGTCCCGCTCGGCCACCTCGGCACCGGCGACGACATCGCCGCGGCCGTGGGCTTCCTGTGCTCTGAGGAGGCCGGTTTCATCACCGGTCAGATTCTCGGCGTCAACGGCGGGTCGGTGCTGTGATGGCCGCCCCGCTTTCCGCATACCAAACACGACACGGAGGTTTCCATGGCTAAGTGGCCCAAGCCGGCCGAGGGCAGCTGGACTGAGCATTATCCGCAGCTGGGGACCGGACCGATCTCGTTCCGCGACTCGATCTCGCCGGAGTTCTACGAGCTCGAACGCGAAGCGGTCTTCAAACGCGCCTGGCTCAACGTCGCGCGTGTCGAGGAGCTGCCGCGCGTCGGAAGCTACCTGACCAAGGAGATCGACGCCGCCAAGACGTCGGTGATCGTGGTACGGGGCAAGGATCAGCAGATCCGCGCCTTCTACAACATATGCCGTCACCGCGGAAACAAGTTGGTGTGGAACGACTTTCCCCACGAAGAGGTCAAGGGCACCTGTCGACAGTTCACCTGCAAGTATCACGGGTGGCGCTATGACCTCAAGGGCGATCTGACCTTCGTGCAGCAGGAGGGCGAGTTCTTCGGCCTGGACCACCAGCGGCACGGGTTGAAGCCGGTGCAGTGCGATGTCTGGAACGGGTTCATCTTCATCAACTTCGATCCCGAACCGCGGTGGACGCTGCGCGAGTTCCTCGGCCCGATGATCACCGCGCTCGACGACTATCCGTTCGAATTGATGACCGAGCGTTACGAATTCGAGGCGCGCAACAACAGCAACTGGAAGATCTTCGCCGACGCGTTCCAGGAGTACTACCACGTGCCCTCGCTGCACTCGCAGCAGGTGCCCAGCGCGGTGCGCCAGCCGAACGCGACGTTCGAATGCGGTCATTTCCAGATCGACGGACCACACCGCCTGGTGTCGACGGCGGGCACCCGGCGCTGGCTGCTCGACCCGGAGTACATGTATCCGGTCGAACGGGTCACGCGCTCTGGGCTTGTCGGGCCGTGGCGCACCCCCGAGACGCATCAGTCGGCCGGGCTGAACCCCGGTGGCATCGAACCCTGGGGTATCACCAACTTCCAGATCTTCCCGAATCTGGAGATTCTCATCTATCACGGCTGGTATCTGCTGTACCGGTACTGGCCGACGTCGCATAACACCCATAAGTTCGAGGCGTACAACGCATTCCATCCCGCCCGCACCGTGCGCGAGCGCATCGAACACGAGGTCGCTTCGGTGGTGCTCAAAGAGTTCGCGCTGCAGGACGCCGGAATGCTCGGCGGCACCCAGGCGGCGCTGGAGTACGGCCTGGGGGAGCCGATCGTCGACGACTATCCGCTCAGCGATCAGGAGATCCTGGTGCGCCACCTGCACCACGAGGCCGTCAAGTGGGTCGAGGAGTACAAGGCCGAACGCTCACCGGTGGGGGTGTGACCATGACGCGTCTGCCCAGTGCGTTCGCGGAGTTCGAATCGTTCGCCGAGACGTGGTGCCTGCCAACTGAAGCCGAGAGGTGGGCCACCCGGATGGCCACCCCGATGTCGCAGATCCGGGAGTTCTACGACGCGTTCACGCCGCGCTTCGAGGAAGCGATCGACTACTGCGACAAGTTCCCGCTCGACGACCTGCCCGAAGACGTGCTGAACCTGCTGCATCTCATCTACTCGATGATCATGGTGTCGATGGCCGTCGAGGTGTTCGGTACCCAGAAACCCGCCGACTCCGCCGACGCGGTGATGAACCGCGTCAGCGCGCCGGTGCCATGACGAAGGAGACACCATGAGCCTGCTCACCATCAACAAGCTGACCGCATCGGTCGGCGCGGAGGTGACCGACGTCGACTCCGACGCGCTGGCCCACGACGACGCGCTGGGCGCCACGATTCTGGATGCGTTGGAGGACAACGGTGTACTGGTGTTCCCCGGGCTCGGGCTGACGCCGGAGGCTCAGGTGGCGTTCTGCCGGCGCCTCGGCGAGATCGACCACTCGTCGGACGGCCACCATCCGGTCGCCGGCATCTACCCCGTGACGCTCGACAAGTCGAAGAACGCCTCGGCGGACTATCTGCGGGCCACGTTCGACTGGCACATCGACGGATGCACGCCCACCAACGACGAGTGCCCGCAGAAGGCCACCGTGCTCTCCGCCAAGCAGGTCGCCGAGACCGGCGGCGAGACCGAGTTCGCGAACTCGTACGCCGCCTACGAGGCGTTCACCGACGAAGAGAAGGAGCGTTTCGGGGCGTTGCGGGTGGTGCATTCCCTCGAGGCCTCCCAACGCCGGGTCACGCCGGACCCGTCGCCCGAGCTGGTGGCCAAGTGGCGGTCGCGACCCACCCATGAGCACCCGTTGGTGTGGACTCACCGCAGCGGCCGCAAGTCGCTGGTGCTGGGCGCGTCGGCGGATTACGTCGTCGGCATGGACGTCGACGAGGGTCGGGCGCTTCTCGCCGAACTCCTCGACCGCGCCACACAGCCACAGCTGGTGTACAGCCACCGCTGGTCCGTCGGCGACACGGTGATCTGGGACAACAACGGGGTCCTGCACCGCGCCGCGCCGTACGACCCGAACTCACCCCGCGAGATGCTGCGCACCACGGTGCTGGGTGACGAGCCCATCCAGTGAATGGCGTCGGGGCATAGCCGCTGGGCGCCCCGGACTCGCACGCCCACGCGTTGACGCAGGGCGTGCCGCTATGGAAATCTGATACCCAGATATGAGAATCACGTTCTCGTACGTTGAGATCGTCGAAATGGAGGGCGCATGACCGAGGACCTCACCACGGTCGACTTCTTCCGGGACGGGCGCCTGACGGATGACCCGTACCCGTTCTACGAGGCGCTGCGCAACAAGTGCCCGGTCGCCCGTGAGGACCACTACGGCGTGACGATGGTGACCGGCTGGCAAGAGGCCGTGGACGTCTACAACGACGCCGAGACGTTCTCGTCGTGCATCTCCGTGACCGGTCCGTTCCCGGGCTTTCCCGTTCCGCTCGAAGGGGACGACGTCACCGACCTGATCGTCGAACACCGCGACGAGATCCCGTTCAGCGACCAGCTGCCCACGCTCGACCCGCCGACGCACACCAACCACCGCGCCCTGCTGATGCGGCTGATCACGCCGAAGCGCCTCAAGGAGAACGAGGACGCAATGTGGCAGCTCGCCGACGACATCCTCGACGATTTCCTCGCATCCGGCGAGGGCGAATTCATCAGCGGTTTCGCCGCTCCGTTCACCCTGCGGGTGATCGCCGATCTGCTCGGGGTGCCCGACGAGGACCGGCCCGAGTTGCTCGAGCGGTTGGCCCGCGGCACGCACGGCGGCGGGCTGGGCAACGCCGACAAGACCCTGACGAAGACACCGCTGGAGTACCTCTACGAGGTGTTCGCCGAGTACATCGAAGACCGTCGTCGCGAACCGCGCGACGACGTGCTGACGGGTTTGGCGACCGCGACGTTCCCCGACGGCACGGTGCCGGAGGTGGCCGACGTGGTCCGCGTCGCCACCAACGTGTTCTCCGCCGGCCAGGAGACGACGGTGCGGCTGCTCTCGACCGCGCTGAAGGTGCTCGGCGACCGGCCCGACATTCAGCGCAAGCTGCGCGACGATCGCAGCCTGCTGCCGAACTTCATCGAGGAGTGCCTGCGCATCGAGAGTCCGGTCAAGGGTGACTTCCGGTTGTCGCGGGTGCCGACGACGGTGGGCGACCAGGCCCTCGGCGCCGGATGCACCGTAATGGTGATCAACGGTGCGGCCAACCGCGATCCGCGCCGCTTCGAGGATCCGGACAGCTTCGATCCGGAGCGCAAGAACGCCCGCCAGCACCTGGCGTTCGGCCGCGGCATCCACAGCTGTCCGGGCGCGCCGCTGGCCCGGGCCGAGACCCGGGTCGGGCTCGAGCGACTGTTGGACCGCACCACCGACATTCGGATCAGCGAAGCCCATCACGGACCCGCGGGGGAGCGTCGCTACAACTACATCCCGACCTACATCCTGCGTGGGCTGACCGAACTTCATCTGGAGTTCGACGTGGTCTCGGGTGATGCCGAATGAAGGTCACCGTCGACGAGGATCGCTGCGCAGGACACGGCATGTGCCTGACGCTGTGTCCCGAGGTGTTCGAGCTCAACGACGACGGTTGGGCGGTGGCGAATCCGGAGGAGGTTCCCGCCGAGCTGGAATCCGCGGCGCGCGACGCGATCGCAAACTGCCCGGAACGCGCAATCCGCGAGATCGACTGACAAGCACGTCGGCGCGGTGCCGGCATCCAACACGAAGGAGCTCGAATGGCGAAGGCGTACATCCTCATTACCGAGGACGTCAAGGATCCGGACGGTATGGCGGAGTACGGCAAGGTGGCCAGCCAGACGATGGCGAGCGCGACGCTGCTGGCGTTCGATCAGAAGGCCGAGGTGATCGAGGGCAGCTGGCACGGCACGCAGACCGTGCTGCTCGAGTTCGAGTCCGAGGAGGCGGCCAAGGCGTGGTACTACTCCGACGAGTACCAAGCCGCCGCGAAGCTGCGTCAGGCCGCCGCCGACTGCAACGGCGTCATCCTGCACGGGCTGGGCTGATATCGCTGTCGCCCAAACCGACGTTTCGGCGGGAAAATTCGAGCAAAAGCCGCCAAAACGTCGGTCTCGGCGCAACTTCAGGCGGAAACCAGCGGGCCGGCCGGTGTCGTCGTGGTGGCGTGGACCAGTAACTCGGCCAGTTCTCGCGGTCGGCTCAGGAACGGCGAGTGCGAGGCGTCGATGGTCAACTGTTCGACGCCGAGGCGACGGGTCACCGTGTCGGCCAGCCAGCGCGGCATCGACCGGTCCTGCAGACAACGAATGAAGCTGCGGGGAAGATCGGCCTCCCAGAACCGCGGCACGGATACCGGCGTCACCGTCGTGTCGCCGAAGCGTTCGGGACCGAGGCGCTCGAACGCCCAGCGCGCGGTGGCCTCGTCGCAATCGTGGTAAAAGTACCGCCACGCGCCTTCGAAGTCGGCGAACCACATCGCGCCATCGTCGTCGAACTTCAGGTAGCCCAACATCTCTCCGACGTCGGCGTCGAAATCCTCGCCCAGTTCGTCGCCGTCGTCGCGCATCGCCATCGCTTCGGGATAGGTGCGACCCTCTCGCGGCAGGGCCGCGGCGAGGTAGGTGATGTGGCCGACCAATTCGGGCGCAGCGTCGGCCGCCAACGTTGCGTCGAAGCCGCCGCCCGAGTGTCCGACGAGAACGCTGTCAGCCGAACCTGCCGCCCGCAACGCTTCCACGATCGCGTCGCGCCGGTTGGCCAGTGTCGACTCCTCGTCGACGCGTGCACCGTGTCCCGGGAGGTCCACCGCGACCGCGTCGTGGCCCATCGCCGTCAGCTTGTCGATCACGCGCTCCCAGCACCAGGCGGCGTGAAAGCCCCCGTGCACGAAGACGAATCGCATCAACTCAGGGCGCGCACCGGAACGTGCGACCAGCCCGCGACGTTCTGCATCGCCACCCGACGGCAGTCATCCCACAGCACTTCATATCGGGGCATCAGGTCGAGCAGCCGCTCGAGTGCGATCGCCGTCTCCATCCGGGCCAACGCCGCACCAAGGCAGCTGTGAATGCCGTAGCCGAAGCCCAGGTTCTGCGCCTCGGTGCGGTTGCGGTCGATGTCGAAAGTGTCGGCGTCGGTGAATGCCTCGGGATCGCGGTGTGCCGAGGCCTGCAGGAGGAACACCGGCTTGCCCTCGGGGATCGTCACGCCGTGCAGTTCCACATCGCGCATCGAGCGCCGCACGTTGTAGTGCACCGGCGGCTCGTAGCGCAGCAGTTCCTCGACTGCGGCCGGAATCTTGCTGCGGTCATCGAGAAGCTTCTGCCACTGGTCGGGGTGACGGGCGAACGTGACCGCCGCGTTGCCGACCAGCTTGGTGACGGTCTCCGCGCCAGCACCACCGAGAAGGGTTGCGAATCCGGCGATCTCGAAGTCGTCGAGTGATTCCTTCTCGCCATCCTCGCGGGTGATCTCGGCGGCCACCAGGCGGCTGAACATGTCGTCCGTCGGGTTAGCGCGCCGCTCCTGGATCAGTTGGAAGTACAGCCCCATGGCTTCGCCGATGGCCTGCATACCCTCTTCGGACATGTCGACCTGGCCGGGCTCGCGATGCAGCGACGCGTCGACCCATTCGCGGACCTGCTGCCGGTGTTCCTCTGGCACCCCCAGCATCTGGGTGATGACTTCGACCGGGAAGAATGCGGAGAAGTCGCTGACGACGTCGAAGTGGGAGGGATCGGCCTTGGCGATGTACCTGTCGATGGTCTCGGTCACCATCGGCCGCATCGCCTCGATCGCCCGGGGGGTGAACACCTTATTCACCAGGCTGCGCATGTGGCGATGTTCGGGCGGATCCATCAGGATGATCATCTTGGCCGGCATCGGCTCGTCAGAGCGAATGGTCGCCAGATCCAGACCGTATGCCGACGAGTAGGTGGCGAAGTCCTTGTAAGCCGCGGATATGTCTTCATGCCGCGACAAGGCGTAGAAGTCGAGTTCCTCGTTGTAGTAGACCGGTGCTTCTTCGCGCAGGCGCCGGTAGATCTCCCACGGTCCGTCGAAGTACTCCTGCGAGAACGGGTCGAAGACGATTTTCGACGTGGTCATGCGTCTTCGATCGAGATCGCCTGGCGCGGGCACTGTCGCACCGCTTCCCTGACTTGCTCCTCGTTCTCGGGCGTCACTTCTTCCTGAAGCACGTGTAGGTAGTCCTCCTCGTCGAGATCGAACACCTCCGGGATGATGCCCATGCACACTCCGTTGCTCTCACAGAGCCCGAAGTCGACGATGATCTTTTGAGTCACTTCAACACCTTCACCGGGACGTGGTGGTATCCGGCCACATTCTGCATGTGCACGCGTTCGAGGCCGTCGAAGTTCACCTCGTAACGCGGCATGAAATCGAGCAGGTGCTCGAGCGCGATCGTGGTTTCCAGGCGGGCCAGCGCAGCGCCAAGGCAGCTGTGAATGCCGTAGCCCAGTCCGAGGTTCGGCGACTGTGTGCGATCCCGGGTGATGTCGAACGTCTCGGCGTTGTCGAATGCGCGGGAATCGCGGTTGGCCGCCGCCTTCATCAGGAACACGGGCTTGTGCGCGGGAATGGTGCCGCTGGGCACCTCGGCTTCCTTCAGCGTGTAGCGCACGTTGTACTGCACCGGCCCGACGTAGCGCAGCAATTCTTCGACTGCGGCCGGCACCAGGCTGCGGTCGTCGAGCAGCATCTGCCACTGTTCGGGATGGCGGGCGAACTCGACCACCGCGCTGCCGACGAGCTTGGTGACCGTCTCCGCGCCGGCGCCACCGAGAAGTGCTAGGAATCCGGTGATCTCGAGATCGTCGAGCTGACGCATCTCACCGTTCTCACCGGGAATCTCCGCGCGGATGAGCCGGCCGATCATGTCGTCCAGTGGGTTCTGCCGCCGCTCCTGAACGAGGCCGTAGTAGTACATGCCCGAGTCAATGTTGGCCTGCATGTTCTCTTCGGACAGCTCGAGCTGGCCGGGCTTGCGTTGGAGGCTGATGTCGATCCAGCGCCGGACCTGTTGACGAAACTCCTCAGGCACCCCCGCCATCCGGGTGATCACTTCCACCGGGAACGGACCCGAGAAATCCTGCACCACATCGAAGTTGTCGGGATCGACGTTCGAGAGGTACTGCTCGACGAGTTCGGTGATGTTCTCGCGCTGCGATTGGATGGCCCGGGGGGTGAAAGCCTTGTTGAGCAGGCTGCGCATGTGCCGGTGCTCGGGCGGGTCCATGAAGATGATCGACTTGTGCGGGCCCTCCTCCGAGCGCACCATCGCCAGGTCGCAACCACGAGATGAGGAGAACGACTCGTGGTCCTTGAGTGCTGCGGCCACGTCGGCGTGCCGCGTCAGCGCGTAGAAGTCCTGCTCCTCGTCGTAGTAGAGGGGCGCTTCGTCGCGCATCCGTTGGTAGATCTCGTACGGGTTGTCGAAGAACTCCTGCGACACCGGGTCGAACACGAGTTTGGGCTTGGTCATGGTCTCCTCTTTCGCGGCGGGCTGTCGACCGCTTCCGTTACGCGAGGCCGCAATAATGTAACGCCTCTAGTATGCCTCACCGGATGCCTCCTGGTAAGGGGAATCGCCGCTGTTTATGGCCAGGATCCCGGCGTCGATGACCTCGTCGAGCAGGCCAAGGTCACTGCCCAGTTCGCCCGCCGTCCGGCGAACCACCGCGACGTCCTTGCCGATGAACTCGCCGACATCGGTGACGAACCCCTGAACCGAGCCGCGCGCGGCGATGAACTCGCCGACCCGGCTGGTCCCGCTGCCGTGGGTGAGCGAGGTGAGCAGCTCGGCCTCCTGGACGCCGAGTCGGGCGCCGAGGTCGACGGCGGTGCGCAGCAGACCGATCTGGGCGGCGAACAGGCTGTTGTTGACGAGCTTGACGGCCTGGCCCGCGCCGATCTCGCCGACGTGCAGGATCGGGTCGCCGTAGCTGGCCAGCACCGGTCGGACCTTGTCGACCGCAGCGTGCGCGCCGCCGACGAACAGGGTCACCTCGCCGGCCGCGATGTTGTGCGGGCCGCCGCTGACCGGCGCGTCGACGACGTCGATGTCAGTGAACTCGGCCGCCAGCTTTCGCGTGGTGGCCGGGTTGCCCGTCGTGTGGATGATCAGCGCACTGCCCGGTCGCATGGCCGCGGCCAGGCCGTCGTCCAGGCACACCTGGCCGACCTGCTCGTCGGTGAACACGCAGATGACCACGGCGTCGGCCCCGTCGGCGACGTCGGCCGCGCGGGTCACGGGCTGCGCGCCGATATCGCGCAGCGCGGCGCATTTCTCGTCGGTCCTACCGAGTGCGCGGACCTCGTGACCGGCTTCGATAAGGCGGCGCACCATCGGCGCGCCCATGCGCCCCGCCCCGACGAAGCCGACACGCGTCACCGCGGGTGGTCCATGTTCTGCAGCGCCGTGTCGGCTACGGTGAACACCGATCCCTCCGGTGCCGATGCGGTGGCCGCGATGCTGGCCGCGTGCCGAACATCCTTCTGCAGCAACGCGCCTGCGATGGGCGCCAGTGCCTCGACCGTGCCGCCGAACATCGCGATGCTGCCCAACGCCTTGCTGGTGGCCGATCCACCGTTGAGCACCTCGGCAAGGCGCACGCGCGGAATACCCAGGGACTCACCGAGATCGAGAGTGCTCAGCGCGCTACCGAGGTTGGCGGTGAACAGCAGGTTGTTCAGGATCTTGGTGACCTGTCCACTGCCCAGCGGGCCGAGATGCACGATCGGGTCGGCATAGGTCGCGAACACCGGGCGGCAGCGTTCGACGACGTCCTCCTCGCCGCCGACCATCACCAGCAGCTTGCCCTCTTCGACGGCGGGCCCACCGCCGCTCACCGGCGCATCGATGACCGAAACACCCTGTTTGGCAGCGACTTCGGCGATCTCCCTACAGGTGTCGGGATGTACGGTGCTGTGGATGGCAATGGTTGCGCCGGAGGCCAGGCCGGCGAGCACACCGGTCTCACCGTTGAGCACTTCGCGCACGTCGTCGTCGCCGACCACGCACAGGCAGACCAGATCGCTGGCCGCGGCCAACTCAGCAGGCGTGCTCGCGGTCTTGGCTGCCGTGCCGGCATACGGTTCGAGGCTGGCCGCCCGACGCGCCCACAGCGTCGTCTCGAACCCGCCCTCGACGATCTTGCGGGCCATGGGGCCGCCCTGGCTGCCCAGTCCGATGAATCCGACGCGCATCAATCCGCCTCCACTTTCTGCTCGACCTTGTCCTCGGCGCCTTTTCGGGCCGCGACGCATTCCTCGACGAATGACAACACTTTGTCGTGGTAGTCCGCGGCCGCGTAGGACAGCGAAATGTTGTGACCTGCGCCGGCCTGTTCGTTGAGGACGAAGCGGGGCGCGGCGGTGAACACCGCGGCGATGTCGGCCAGCGACTCGGGGTCGGTGCGCCACACCCGCTCGTGTTCGGCGACGGTGAACTGCACGGGCACCTCGACCCGCGCAGCCATCGCCGGAAAGTCCCGCCGCGGCCAGTTTTTCGTCATGTCCGCCTCGTACGGCGCGCCCGTCGACGAGTTCGTGATACCCGAGAGCACCTCGGGCGGATACAGGTCGGCGGGTTCCCACAGCAGGTCGCGAAGCCCCACCGGCCGCCGGGTGGCCGTCGTCGTCTTCAGGATCTCGGCCGCGGAGTCCGCATACCGCAACCCGGTGCCGGCCAGGCCGAGTCCGAGCACCCCCGCCTGTGCGGCACGCTCGTCGGCGGCCATGCGCACCGCCAGTTCACAGCCTGCCGAGTGGCCGAGCAGGAACAGGCCTTCGCCGCGCGGGTTCTGGCCCAACACCTTGTCGACGGCACCATAGGCGAGCGCGACCCGCTGGTCGGGTTCGTGCATCGCCTCGGGATAGGGCGCCGAGCTGCCGTAGCCGGGCCGGTCCAACGCCACCACCGTGATTCCTCGGGCCGGACCGGCGCGCAGCAGCGACAGCTGAGGATGGCCGGGACAGTCGAAATACGCTGCGGTGCTGGCACCTCCGTGGAGGGTGACGATGACGGCGGTCGGGTTCTCGCCCTGTGCGACCAGGCCCGACATGGGAACGCCGTCGACGAGGACGACGCGGGGGCGCGGGCTCACCCGTCGGTCCGCATCAGGATCGCCCCGCTCGGCGTGAGCCCGCCGCTGCTGACCACCGCGACCTTGGCGTCCTTCACCTGGCGCTCGCCCGCGTCGCCGCGAAGCTGGGTGACCGCTTCGTGGATCAGACCCATTCCGTGTGTCCGGCCGTGCGACAGCTGACCGCCGTGGGTGTTCAACGGAATCACCCCGTCGCGAGCGATGGCCTTGCCGCCGTCGAGGAAGTCCTTGGCCTCGCCGATACCGCAGAAACCGAGAGCCTCCAGCCACGACAGGCAGTTGAACGAGAAGCCGTCGTACAGCTCGGCGACATCGACATCCTTGGGCCGCAACGAGGTTCGAGTCCACAGATGGGCGGCCTGACCGAGCACCTGAGGTTCGTGGGTCAGCGTGCTCTGGTCCCAGTCGGTGCGTTCGACGATCTGCGTGCCGACCGCTTCGAACAACACCGGCGTGTGTGGCATGTCTTCTGCGGTTTCGACGGCCGAGACGATGACCGCGACGGCGCCGTCACAGGGAACATCGCAGTCGTACAACCCGAACGGGGTCGTGATCATCCGCGCGTTGAGGTAGTCGTCCATCGTCATGGGCTCGCGGTATATGGCGGTCGGGTTCAGCCCCGCGTTCGCGCGCTGGTTGAGCGCGATCCAACCGAGCGTCTCGCGCGTGGTCCCGTAGCGCTCGAAGTGGCGCTGGGCGTTGAGCGCCAGCGTGTGCGCGGCCGACATCGCACCAAACGGCATCTGCCAGCTCGAGGTTCGAGCGCCACCCGGCGGTGACGCCTTGCCCTCCTTCATCAACTGCTGGAACGTCGCCTCCCACAATGTGCGGAAGCACAGCACGTGCCGGGCCATACCCGTGGCCACCGCCATCATCGCCGCGATGACCGAGCCGCCGGGTCCGAAGGTATCCATGCCGCCGTTGATCCACACCGGGCGTAGACCGAGAGCGCCCTCGAGCGCGGCGACGCCGCCTTCGCCCATGCCCGCGATGTCCAACCCGGGATAGGTCGACAGGCCGTCGATGTCGTCGAACGTCAGACCCGCGTCGGCGACGGCGGCCTCGCACGCTTCGATCGTCAGCGACAGCGGCGGCACCATCAATCGCCGACCGAGCCGCGACGCGCCGATTCCGGTGATCGCCGAATGCTCTTCGAACCGTTGGCGAGTCAGCGGCTGGCTCACGTGACGAGCGAAGTCCTGTGGTGCGATCTCGTCCTCGGCGACCGGGCCACTCTGTTCGTCGGTGCCGGGTGTGAAGACGGGCAGCCAGACAGCTCCGGCCCCATCACCGAGCTGTTGGAACGTCACCTCGACGACTTGACCGAGTTTCAGGTCGTCGGGGTCGCAGTCGACGATGTTGGTGGTCAGTCGAACTCGCGGATCCTCGACGATCGCCACCTGGGCCACCACGTAGGGCGGCGGCAGGTCCGGAAAGCCGAACCGGTGGTTGACGGTGAACGCCGACAGCGTGGCCTTGCCGGAGACGTCGCGAACGCCCATGTTGTGGCTCCGGCAGTACCGGCACACGGGTTGCGGCGGATGGATCAGCGCCGTGCAGTCACGACACTCCTGGATGCGCAGGACACCGTCGGCGCCGGCGGTCCAGAAAAACTCGTTGAGTACCGTCAGCTCGGGTAGTGGTCTTGTCACCGCACGAATCCCGAGATCGCCTCGTTGTCATCGGTTTTGGGTTCGGGCTCGGGCACCTCGTGCGCCTCCTGATGCACCGCGGTGTCGCCGGAGGGCCGGTGTTCGCCCATGTAGATGATCGCGTGCACCGGACAGTCCAATAGTGCGCGCATCACCGCGTCCCTGTCCTCCTCCGGTACCGTGCCGTCACCGATGAGGGAGGCGTAACCCCAGTCGTCTAGGGAGAAGTATCCCGGGGCGTGCTTAGCGCATATCCCGAAGCCGTCGCACAGCGTCCGGTCGAGCCGAATTCGCAAGCCCTCACTCATGATTGAGCCACCGCCTCCACTTCGTAAGGCCGCACGGCGGCGAACGCGTCGGTCCGACAGGCCGTGCAGTCGTCCGCGAGATGTCGAGCCACCACTTGCGGGAACTGTCGCAGCAGGCTCGCGGCGACGTTGGTGGCGCCGTCGAGAGTCCCACAGGCGCCACGGCCGCGAAGTACCACCGACCAACGCTCCAAGCGGGTGACGTCGTCCTGGGTTGCTACGCCGTCGCGCAGCGCCGACGTGACGGCGGCCATCGCGGCGGTGCCGTTGAAGCAGGATCCGCACTGGCCGGCGTTTTCGCGGTCGAAGTACGACATCACCGCGGCCGCGACGGCGACGGGGCAGTCGTCGGTGAGGATCGAGATGGCCCCGCATCCCAGACCACTGCCGAGGCGGCGAACCGACTCGTGGTCGAGCGTCGCGTCGAGGATGTCGGTGTTCACCAGGCCGGCGAAGTAGCCGCCCATCAAGACGCCGGTGACCGCGTCGTTGGTGACCCCGTGCAGGTGTAGCAGATCGGCGAACGATGCGCCGTGCGGGATTTCGTACAGCGCGGCGGGTCGCCCGCCGCCGGTGATGGTCGCGAGAAACGTCCCGGGTGACATCGGCGTGCCGACCGACCGGAACTTCTCGGCGCCGTGCTCGTGGATATAGGGCAGGTTGGCCAGCGTCTCGATATTGCTGACCATGGTGGGGACGCCGGCCACGCCTTCTTCGAAGGGCCGTGGCGGTTTGTCGGTCGGCTTGGCGGGTCCGCCGTTGATGCGCCGGACCGCGGCGGTCTCTTCTCCGGCCACGTATCCGGGTTCGACTGTGACCACGGCGATCTCGGTCGCGCCGAACGTTTCCGGTGGCACTTCGCTGAGCGCGGCGGTGACGGCGTTGGCGGCGGGGGAGTCGGAGACGTAGACGTACGCCCGGCGGGCGCCTGCGACGGCCGTCGCGAGGCGCAGACCGTCGAGCACGAGATGAGGCCGGTTGCGCAGGAGCCAGCGGTCTTTGACCGACGCGGGTTCACCTTCTTCGCCGTTGGCCACGACGACGGTCTCCGACCCGCGCTGGTGGGCGTTGTGCACCGCGCGCAATTTGGTGCCGATCGGGAATGCGGCGCCGCCGCGGCCCAGCAGCCCCGACAGGTCGACCTGCGTCAGCAGCGCATCGGCATCGATCAGCGGCCGGTATCCGCCCGCCCGGGTGTACTCGGCGTAGTCCTCCGTGCCCGCCTCCGACGGGCGCAACAGCCGCGGCGCGCAATCCGGCCAGGCGGCGACGGCGAGATCGGTGGCAGTAGAGGTCATGGCTGGTCCTTCCGGCCCGCGGATAGGCTGACGGACATGAGGACTGCGGTCGTGCGCGTCGGTGTCGACACGGCGGGCGAACTCGGCCCGGCCCAACTCGACGACGGCCTTGCTCGGCTGAGGGAATCGGCGGCTGCGCACGGTATCGAGGTGGTGGCCAACGATCTGGCCGGGTTGCCGCCGAAACGCCGTGAGGTCGAGTTGTTGATCGCCGGCGACGACCAGGACGAACTCCGTCGGCTCGCGGTCGACCTGTGCGACAAGGCATTCGGCACCACACCGGCGCCCGGCGTGGTGACGTTCATCAGCCGCGGCACCGACGACGATGCCCACGGTGTCCTTGCCGGGCTCGGGCTCTCCGGGGAGATCGAACGGGTACCCGGCGACGAAGGCTGGGACGTCATACATGTGACGTTGCGCAGAGCCGACCTCGAACGCGTTCCGGAGAGCCGGGTGCACACCGCGCTGGAGGCCTCACTCAACTGCGAGGTCCACATCCGTACGACGTAGGGCGTCGGTGCGAGCGCACAGTCTCGAACACGAAGCGCCGTAACGGGCGTACGACGATATGCGTCGCCTACTGACGTGTGGGCAAACGCGGTTGCCGGAGATCCGCTCATCAACTGTCCAGGAACTTCAGAATTGCCGGCGCCGCCTGCACCCACGTGTCGAAAAGGCAGAAGTCCTTTCCGCCGCTGGCCGCGAACTTCTCACCGGCACGCTCCCAGGCATCCTCGGGCCAGGGCGGGTCGATCAGCGTTGAACCCTTGATCAGGCAGCTGACCTCCAGCGACGTGCGCTTCGGATGATCCCAGTCGTTCTCACCACCGCGGATGATCAATGTCGGCACCGCGATGTTGTCGAACATCTCGTCTTCGACACCGGGAATCGTCTGACCGGGCTTGGGCACGAAGGCGTTGAGCCAACGCAACATCACCTTCAGAAACTCGTCGACGTCGAGGGCTCTGAACCGCTCCTCGTTGCGAGGATTCTCGGCGATGCGCTCCTTCCACTCGGCGACGTGCAGCAGGCCGTCGATGCCGGCACCGCGGGCGGCCAGGATGCTCGGCACCACGTAGTGTCCGCCCAGTACGAAGGACCCGTATACGCCGCCGACGATGTTCCACACCACCAGCTTTCGGACGATTTCGGGGTAAAGCATCGTCGTCAGCATCGAGTCCCGCGCACCGCCGGAACCGCCCGCGATGACGCACTGCTCGATGCCGAGTCCGGTGATCAGCGCGTGCAGCGTTTCGGCGCGCATGTGAGATTCGCTCTTACCGTAGAACTGCACGTCCGACTTGCCACAGTTCGGCCGATCCCACAGCAGCACGCGGTAACCGCCCGATGCCAGCGCCTCCGCCAGTGGCCGTAGACCGGGAATGTCCTTGCTGAACCGGCCGCCCGGCGTCAGCGCGATAAATTCGCCTTCGTTGCCGAGGATTTCGTAGACGACGTGGCCGCCGTTGATCTCGACGGTCTCTTCGCCCGGTTTGAGAGTGGGGCCCGCGGCCTCCGTGGTGGTCATGCTGAGCCTCCGCGAACGTGCGCAAACTGCTGATTTTTCGCGGCGTGTCGTGTGCAAACACGCACGCTCACGCCAACAAGGGAACCTGTGATCATGCCTGGACCAACACCTCGTTGCCGACCACCCGTACGGGGTAGGTCCGGATGCTCCACTCCGGCTTGACCGCCGTGGTGCCGGTCGCCAGTTCGAAACCCCACTGGTGCCACGGGCAGTAGATGTACTCCATATCGCGGACCATCACCGCATCGCCGGGCACGCTGTCGTCGACGACGGTGCGGCCGCGGGCCCGCCCCGAACACAGCGGACCACCCTCGTGCGGGCAGTAGTTGGCGATCGCGTAGAACGTGCCGTTGACGTTGTACACACCGACGCCGTGGCGTCCGATCGGCACCAGTTTGTGCTTGCCCGGCGGGATCTCGTCGACCGTGGCGACGACGTGCTCACGCCCCTGGGCCAGCCGGGGCGTCTTCTCCTGTTCGCTCAATTCAGAACACCCGCACCTGGCCCTCGAGGGCCGGAACCGTGTCGGGAAGGTGATACGTCGCGATGCCGTTCTTGAACATCACGGCTTCCCGGGCGTGCTCGGGCAGGTGCTTGACCAGCCAGCGTGGGTCGTCGAACGTCCAGTGCGGGTAGTCCGACGAGTAGAGCAGGATCTTCTCGCACTCCATCCACTCGAACGCGCGCGACAGCTCGGTCTTGTCCTCGGGGTAGTCCAGCGGCTGGGTGGTGAACTTGATGTGGTCCTTGACGTATTCGGACGGTTTGCGCTTGATGTCCAACCACGACTTACGGGCCTCGTAGATGGCGTCCATCCGCCACATCAGCGGCAGAATCCAGGTGAAAGCGTGTTCCACCAACACGATTCGCAGCGTCGGGAACCGGTCGAAGAGCCCGTCGAAGACCATGCTCATCACCTGGTTCGCGGCCAGCAGCGAGTAGGTGACCATGAAATCGTGGTTGTAGCTGGGGAATCCGACCGGCGGGATCGGCAGCTCCTCGTGATGGCTGCGCGACAGGTGACAGCTCACCGTGATGTCGTTGCGGGTCGCGGCCTCCCAGATCGGGTTGTACTTGGGATCACCCCACGCCGGGCGGGGTTCGGCCTTGATCAGGATCTGGCCCATGTAGGGGTGGCCGGCCCAGCGCTCGATCTCGCGGGCCGAATCCTCGGGCGCCTCGATCGCCACACAGATCGATCCGCGCCACCGCTCGTGCCAGTTGTTCTTGCTGTCGAGCCAGTGATTGGCCTGCCAGTCGTTGAGCGCGACGCTCATCGCGTGGTTGACCTCGGGGAAGCGCGCGGGGTAGGCGGCGGGCTCCAGGATTGCGATGTCGGCGCCCGCCTCCATGATCAGCTGCTTGAACGCCAGTTCGGGGTCGCTGCCCGCGAAGTTGCCGTCCGAGGGGAAGGTGTCGACCCGCATCGCGTACGCGTGGGCGTAGTCGGGTGCGTCGTAGTAGATCTGGTCGCCGATCCGCCGCGTCAGGAAGTACTTGCTGCGCCACGGCTCCGGGATGTACGGCGTCAGCTCACCCGCCCTCGGCGTCGGGTGAACGTCGGAGTCGACGCAGCGCACCGCGACGCGCTCCGCTGCGGGCTTGCGCTCTGTCACTGTCACCGTCATCGTGGCTCCCTGCCTTTCAACTGCGTCTCACGCCCTATCACTGTGCGCCCACTGCGGCGCCGACGTCTATGCCGTAGAGCTCGGCGGCGTTGCGCCAGCACAGTTTGTCGCGCTGCTCGTCGGAGTACGCGGCGGGCACCGTCAGCTCGTTGAGCTGCCAGTGCGGATAGCTCGACCCGTACATCACCATGTCGTCCTTGCCGGTGAAGCTCAACCACTCACCGGCGTAGTCCACATCGCCGGGCCCGTCCATCGCGCCCTGCACGAAGTAGGTGTGGCCAGGCAGGTAGTCGCTGGGCATCCGCGGCGCCCACGGGGTCTGCTCCAGATGTGGGCGCCCGAAACAGTCCATCCGCCAGATGAACGGCGTCAACAGGTCCGCCGCCCCGTCGGCCCAGACGAATTTCAGCGTCGGCATTCTTTCGAATACCCCTTCGACGATGAGATTCATCAGGTGGTACAGGTAGTTCAGCGCCATGAAGCTGACGTAGTTCTCATACGTCCTGGGCACGCCGGACGGCGTCGGCGCGAACTGGACACCCGCCCCCACTTCGATGTGCACGGCGACCGGCAGGTTGGCCTCGTTGGCGGCCTCCCACAGCGGCCAGAACTGCGGCTTGCCGTACAACTCGCGGGACTGCAGGGGCACACCGATCTGCACGACCCGGGGATGGTCGGCGTATTTGGCGATCTCTCGCAGCGAACCGGAGATGTCGTCGGGGTTGACCCGGATGGTGCCGCGGAACTTCTCGGCGTACGGGTTGTCCTCGAGCCAGCGGCTGACCAGCATCTCGTTGTGCCCCGCCGCGATCGCGGTGCCCAGATGCCGGTCCGGCATGATGCCGCGGGTCATCGGATGCAGTATCGCGACGTCGACGCCGCGCTCGTCGAACAGCTGCCCGCCGACGAACTCGGGGTCCGAACCGGGGTAGCGGCGGTCGCCCTCGGTGCCGGGGGCGTATTCGCCGCCGGGAGCGCCGTACCAGTCCATCTCGTAGTCGGGGAATCCGCGGCTCTTGAAGGGCTCGCGAAGGAAGCTGCGGAAGTCCTTGTTCGACTTGCTGAAGATGTGCACGCTGGCATCGATGACTGGGGTCGTGAAACCAGACGCGGTCCCGTCCTGAATATGCATCACCAAGGCTGTCCTCCGATGTCATCCGGCCGTCGGCAGGCGCAGAAGAGCGCTGCGCGAGCGCCGAACACCTCCCAGTGTAAAGCGTTGTTCTTCAATCGCAAGAATCTAGTTCTCTACAAAACGCTTACTTTTGCGCAGGTCAGGGTGTCTGCTGGTCAACTGCATGACACACGTTATGCGAAACGTGGTAGTCACATCGTGAGAACGGTTACGCCGCGATTGGAGAATGTTATTCTCGCTGCGACGCGTTGCCCATCTTCGAGGCCCCGGGAGGCTTGGTGTTACTGGAGTTCGACGCCGATCAGCGGCTCTGGCAGGAGACCGTGCGCGACGCGGTGACCAAGCAGTGCCCGGCCTCGCTGATCCGCGGTATCGCCGAGAACGGGGTCGACCCGACGCCGCTGTGGAAGACCTACGTCGACGCCGGTTGGACCGAGTTGGCCGACCCGGAGAACGCGGTCGAACTCGCGATCGTGCTCGAGGAGTTGGGCCGGGCCACCGACCCCACGCCGTTTCTGGCGACGCTGACCCAGTTCGCGCCGTTGGCCGGCGACCGTTTCGATGCGCAACAGGCCGGCACGGCGGTGTACGACGGTGTGTCCGCCTACCGGGTCGCCGACGGGTGGGTACTCGACGGCACCGCTCACCACGTGCTCGACGGTGACCGCGCCGAGCGCTTCGCCGTCGTCACCGACGCCGGTGTCTTCGTCGTCGACGCCGATCAGGTCACGTCGAGGCGCAGTCCCATCTTCGACCCGGTGCTGCACGTCGCGGAGGTGTCGTTCGTCGACGTACGCGTGCCGGACACGGTGCGGGTGCCCGCGGACGCCGAGCGGGCCCGTCACGTCGCGCTGACCGGTATGGCGATCTCCACGGTCGGCGCCTGCCAGCGCATCCTGGACCTGGTGCTCGAGCACGTCAAACAGCGCCAGCAGTTCGGGGTCGCAATCGGTTCCTTCCAAGCGGTGCAGCACAAAGCCGTCGACATGCACGTCGCCATCGAACGGGCCAGGGCCCTGGCCTATTTCGCCGCGCTGACCATCGCCGAGGACGATCCGCGCCGACGCCTGGCCGCCGCCATGGCCAAGGCGTCGGCGGGGGAGGCGCAGGCGTTGGTGTTCCGGCACGGCCTGCAACTGTTCGGCGCGATGGGATTCACGTGGGAGAACGACCTGCAATTCGCGCTGAAGCGGGCGAAAGCCGGTGAGCTGCTGCTCGGTGGCGCCGCCGAGCATCGCGCGGTGATCGCCGCGGAGTACAGGACCTTCTGATGCAGCTGACTTTCGATTCCGAGGTCGAACAGTTCCGCGCCGAGTTCGCCGCGTTCCTCGACGAGCATCTGCCGCCCGAGTCGCAGACCCTGGAGCGGCCGAAGTCGGTGTCGCACATGCCGCAATGGGCCCGCGACTGGCAGCGTCTGCTGTTCGACAACGGCTGGCTTCTTCCGGCGCAACCGCCCGAGTTCGGCGGCCGCAATGCCACCGTGGTGCAGCAGTTCGTCCACCTCGACGAGCTGTGTCGGCGGCGGATCTACCACAGCTTCAACCCCCAGGGCGTCAACATCGTTGCCGCTTCGCTGATCACGTTCGGCACCGAGGAGCAGAAGCACCGCTGGGCCGTGCCGGTGCTGAAGGCCGAGATGACCGCGTCACTGGGCATGAGTGAACCGAGCGCCGGGTCCGATCTGGCGTCGCTGCGGACCCGTGCGGTTGCCGACGGCGACCACTTCGTCGTCAACGGCCAGAAGGTCTGGACGTCGGGCGCCCACGACGCCGACTTCCTGTTGACGTTCGTGCGCACCGATCCCGACGCGCCCAAGCACAAGGGCATCAGCGCGTTGATCATCCCCACCGACACACCCGGCGTGGTGTGTCGTCCGTTCGCCGACATGACCGGTGAGGACAACCTCGACTTCAACGAGGTGTTCTTCACTGACGCGCGCGTACCCGCCGAAAACCTCGTCGGCCCGCTCAACGGCGGCTGGGGTGTCGCGAACGGCTCGCTCGGCCATGAGCGCACGATGATGTGGCTCGGCTTCGCCGACCGCATCGACAACATGATCGCCGACTTCCGGCCTCGTACCGAACTCGAACGCGACCAGTACGCCACGACGCTCATGGATTATCAGGCCTTGCGGGCCATGGGCTCGGCGGCGCTGGCGCGGGCCGCGCGCGGCGAGATGGACACCGCCTCGGTGTCGGTGCTCAAACTGTTCGGTTCGGAAGCCGAACGTCAGGCCATGGAGAACGCGTTGGCCGCCGCAGGCGCCGACGGACTGATCCACCCGTCGACCTCGGGACCCTACGAGCACATGAACCTCGACCACTACTTTGCGAGCTGGTTCGAGCGCTATGCGCGCAGTTTCGGCGGCACCATCGCCGGTGGCACGTCGGAGATTCAGCGCAACATCATCGCCACTCAGGTGCTCGGGCTGCCGCGGCGCTGACATGGACGCCTGGATCGTCGACGCGGTACGCACCCCGAGGGGCCGTGGCCGAGCGGATGGCGCGCTACACGGGATCCACCCGCAGGACCTGTTCGCGCAGTGCCTGCAGGCGCTCTGTGCCAGAACGGGTTTCGACCCAGCCGACGTCGACGATGTGATCGCGGGCAACGGGATCCTGGCCGGTGAGCACGGCGACGACATCGCTCGCCTTTCGGTGCTACTCGCCGGCTGGCCCGACACCGTCCCCGGCATGACGCTCAACCGGTTCTGCGGGTCGGGGCAACAGGCCATCACGGTCGCGGCGACCGGTGTCGCGAGCGGTGTGCAGGACCTGGTGATCGCCGGTGGTGTCGAGTCGATGTCGCGCTGGGCCGTCAGCGTCGGAGTGCCGACGATCGACGGTGACAACCCGGCGTTCCGTGAACGCCACCCGACGGTGCCGCAGGGCATTTCGGCGGATCTGATCGCCTCTCTGGCGAAGTTCAGCCGCGACGATGTCGACGGGTACGCCGTCGAAAGCCAGCGGCGCGCCGCAGAAGCGATCGCAGCGGGCCGCTTCGACCGCTCGGTCGTCGCGGTGACCGACGCCGCCGGTGAGGTCGTTCTCGACCGCGACGAACATCCCCGGCCCGGTACGACACTGGAGAAGCTCGCCAAGTTGCCGCCGGCGTTCGCGCGGATGGGCGCGGCGCGTGTCGAAGGCGAGACCGCCACATTCGATGAAATCTGCCTCGACCGGTATCCGGAGGTGACCGCCGTCGACCATGTCCACCATGCGGGCAATAGCTCCGGTGTGGTCGACGGCGCGGCGGTGGCGGCGGTCGCGTCCCGACGATGGTTGGAGGTCAACGGCGTTGCTGCGCGGGCCAGGATCCGCTGCACCGCGGCGATCGGCAGCGAGCCGGTCATCATGCTCACTGCGCCCGGCCCGGCCGCGCAGCGGTGTCTGGACAAGGCCGGCATGCGGGTCGCCGACATCGACCTGTGGGAGATCAACGAGGCGTTCGCGGCGGTGCCGCTGAAGACCATCCGCGACCTCGAGTTGGATCCCGAACGGGTCAACGTCAACGGCGGGGCGATCGCGCTCGGCCACCCGATCGGGGCGACGGGCGCCATGCTGATCGGCACCGTGCTCGACGAACTCGAACGCCGCGACCTCAACACCGGACTGGTCACGATGTGCACCGGCGGCGGTATGGGCACCGCCACCATCATCGAGCGGGTCTGACATGACCGAGACGTTGGTCGTCGACCGGGAGCGCCCGGGCGTCGTTGTCCTGCAACTGAACCGGCCCAAGCAGCTCAACGCGATCAACGAGGTCATGCGCGACGAGCTGTCGCTCACCTTCGCCGAGATCGCCGCCGACACATCCGTCAACGCCGTGGTGCTGACCGGCGCCGGGCGCGGGTTCTGCGCCGGCATCGATGTGCGCAACTTCGGGCCCGAGACGGTGAAGGCGTCGGCTCCGGCGATCGAGCGGATGCGCTTCCAGGAGGCGATGGCCTCGTTGCCGCAGGCGATCCGGGCGCTGCCGCAACCGGTCGTCGCCGCGGTGAACGGACCGTGCGTCGGCGCCGGGCTCGCGCTGTGCCTGGCATCCGACATCCGGATCTGTTCGACCGCGGCGACTTTCGGCAACGCCGCGATCCTGCTCGGGCTCTCGGGCGCCGAGATGGGCATGAGCTACCACTTGCCCAGGATCGTCGGCACCAGCGTCGCTGCGGACTGGATGTTGACCGGCCGCACGGTCAGCGCTGAGGAGGCCGACCGTCGCGGGCTGGTCAGCGAGGTCGTCACGCCGGAGCGGTTGACCGAGCGCGCGTTGGAGATAGCGGCGACCATCGCCGACCTGTCGCCGCTGGGTGTGCAGTTGACGAAGCGGGCACTGCAGACCAACACCGACGCCTCCGGTCTCGACGCCGCGATGGAGCTGGAAAACCGCAACCAGGTGCTCAGCCATGCCACCGAGGAGGCCGCGCAACGACGGCGGAAATGGTCGGATAGCTGAGAAGCGGACGAAAGGACGGACAGTGGCCTGGGATTTCTCGACCGACCCAGAGTGGGCCGAACAGCTGGCGTGGGTGCAGGACTTCGTCCGCAACGAATGCGAGCCCATCGATCTGATCGTCAAGGAATCGCACGATCTCAACGATCCGGTGCGCCAGGCGCTGATTCCGCCGTTGCAGGAGATCGTCAAGGAGCGCGGGCTGTGGGCCACCCACCTGGGCGCACATCTCGGCGGGCCCGGCTTCGGCCAGGTCAAGCTGGCGCTGCTCAACGAGATCCTCGGCCGGTCCGAGTGTGCGCCCATCGTCTTCGGCTCGCAGGCACCGGATTCGGGCAACAGCGAGATCCTCGCCCACTACGGCACGCCTGAGCTCAAACAGCGCTATCTCGAACCGCTGCTGGACAACCGGATCGTGTCGTGTTTCTCGATGACCGAACCCCACGGCGGTGCCGATCCGAAGGTGTTCACCACCACCGCCACCCGCGACGGCGACCACTGGGTGATCAATGGCGAGAAGTGGTACTCGTCGTTCGCGTCGATGGCGTCGTTCATCATCGTGATGGCGATGACCGACCCGGATGCGCCGCCGTACCAGCGCTATTCGATGTTCGTCGTACCCGATGACACGCCCGGCATCAACGTGCTGCGCGACGTGGGCCTGGGCTACCAACCGCTCGGCGGCGGTGGACGCGAGGGATATGTCCGCTACGAGAACGTCCGCGTCCCCGAGGATCACATGCTCGGACCCCGCGGCGGGGCGTTCGTGGTGGCCCAGACCCGGCTCGGCGGCGGGCGGATCCACCACGCCATGCGCACCGTCGGTCTGGTGCGGCGGATCTTCGACATGCTGACCGAGCGGGCGGTGTCGCGCTACACCCAGGGTTCGGCGTTGGCCGACAAGCAGATGGTCCAGGAGATGATCGCTGACTCGTGGATGGAGATCGAGGCGTTCCGGCTGATGACCCTGCAGACGGCATGGAAGATCGACCAGTACAACGACTACAAGGCGGTGCGCGCGGACATCTCCGCGGTCAAAGCGATGATGCAGAAAGTGCTGCACGACGTTTCGGCGCGGGCGCTGCAGCTGCACGGCTCGCTGGGCACTTCCCATGAGATGCCGTTCGTGCAATACCTGACCGAGTCGTTCGTGCTGGGACTGGCCGACGGTCCCACCGAGGTGCACAAGGTCACGCTGGCGCGGCTGCTGCTCAAGGACGTCGAACCCGCGCCCGACGTTTTCCCGTCCGAACACCTGTTGCGGCTGCGCGAAGCCGCCGAGGCCAAGTTCGCCGACAAACTCGCGGGGATTCCGCGGGGCTGATTCCAGGAGGTTCACACAATGTCGTGTGAGGGCAAGGTCGCCTTGGTGACCGGCAGCAGCCGCGGCCTCGGTAAGGCCATCGCGCAGCGGTTGGCGCGCGAGGGTGCGACGGTCGCGCTGACCGCGCGCACGCTCGAGCCGGACCCCAAATACCAAGGTTCACTACGTCAGACGCTCGAGGAGATCGAAGCCGCAGGCGGATCGGCGATCGCGGTGGCGGCGGACCTGTCCGACAGCGGGGAGCGCACCCGGTTGTTCGCCGAGGTGGTCGACAAGGCCGGTGCGCCCGACATCCTGGTCAACAACGCCGCCGTCACGTTCTTGCGGCCGCTCGACGAATTCCCCGAGCGCCGCGTTCGGCTGATGATGGAGATGCACGTCATGGCACCGCTGCACCTCACGCAGATGGCCATCCCCGCGATGCGCGAACGCGGCCGCGGATGGGTGCTCAACGTGACCTCTGTGGGCGGCGACCTGCCCGACGGGCCACCCTTCTCGGACTTCGACCGTACCGCCGGCTTCGGCGTGTACGGCACGGTCAAGGCCGCGCTGAACCGGCTGACGAAAAGCCTTGCGGCCGAACTGTACGACGACGGCATCGCCGTCAACGCCGCCGCTCCCACCAACCCGGTCGCCACCGAGGGTGCGGGTGCCCTCGACCTGGCCAAGACCGACACCGAGGACATCTCGCTGATCACCGAGACGGCGTTTCGCTTGTGCACCGGTGATCCGAAGACCTTGACCGGTCGCATCGCCCACACGCAGTCCTTCCTGGGTGAGACGGGCCGGCCGTGACGCGCGAGCGTGGGATTGTGTCACGCGAATTGGCGGTTCGGTGTGACGGTAACCCACGTTCGGCGCAGGAAGGGGGCACCGGACAGTGAGGGTTCGGCCCGCCGCGTACCTGCGCACCACGCTGCCGCTGGACCTGTCGGTGCTCAGCGAGCTCGACAGCGGCCGCTATCACTCCATCTGGATGCCCGACCACATGGTCAGCTTCTGGCCCGACTCGATCTGGACCCCCGAGTTCACCGATCTGGCAACGGTTTCACCGTCACCGCACCGCCACCTGGACGGTATGGCGGTCGCCGCGGCCGCCGCAGTCCTGACCACGAACGTGCCGCTGGTGACCAGCGTCGTCGACACCGTGCGTCGCCACCCGTCGCTGCTGGCCCAGAGCGCGCTGACGATCGACCACCTCGCCGCCGGACGGTTCATCCTCGGCCTGGGCAGCGGAGAGACCGAGAACACCGTGCCCTACGGCTTCGACTTCACGGCGCCGGTCAGCCGCTTCGAAGAGGCGCTCAAAGTGATCCGGCTGCTGTGGGACAGCGACGGACCCGTCGACTTCGACGGCCGGTTCTACCGGTTGCGCCACGCCCGCCTCGACACCGAACCCTACGAGGGACGCCTCCCGCCGATCTGGATCGGCGGCAGCGGTCCACGCACACTCGACATCGTGGGCCGCTACGCCGACGGGTGGTGGCCGACCGGCGCGTGGTCGCCCGAGGACTATGCCGAAAAGCTCTCCGCCGTCCGCCGTTCGGCAGACAAGGCCGGGCGCGACCCCTCGGCGATCACGCCGTGCTTCATCCAGGTGTGCCTGGTGGGGCGCGACGACGCCGCGCTCGCCGAGATCCTCGAAGCGCCGCTGGTGAAGTCGTTTCTGCTGCAGGTGTCCGCGGAGGTGCTGAGCAAGGCGGGTTTCAAGCATCCGATGGGGGAGAACTGGCGCGGGTACCAGGACATCGATCCCGCGGTGCTCACCCGCGAACGGATCGTCGAGTTCCTCGATCGGGTCGAACCGGAGATGATCCTGGCGATGGTTCCGCACGGCACCCCGCACCACGTCGCCCGCATCGTCAAGGACTACGTCGACGCCGGCTTGCGCGTTCCCAAGATCATGGATTACGGCGCCATGGCCGGACTGCGGTACACCGCCCAATCGGCGCAGAACGTGCGCGACGTCGAGGACGAGCTGATGACACTGTGCGGAGACGTCTCGTGACCTCGCGGCTGGTGGCCCAGGACATGCTCGCCCGCGCCGAAGCCGAGACCGGCTTGCGTGACTACGGCGACCCCACTCTGCCGCAACGGTTCTCATTGGTGGTCGACCACCTGAACACGCTCGGCATGGACGTCGACGGCATTCGGCGCGCCGCCGAGGTGTGCCACTGGCTGCTCACCTCCCGCCTGGAGTTCTTCGAGGACCGCCGACGTCACCCAGTGGGCGATGAAGTCATCGAACGGCCGATGTTCGTCACCGGTGAGCCGCGGTCGGGCACCACGCTGATGCACGCGCTGATGTCGGTGGACCCGGACTCTCGCGCCCTGCGGTTCTGGGAGGTGATGTACCCGTCACCGCCGCCGGGCAGCATCGACGACGACGACCCGCGTCGCCTGCGCGCCGACGCCGACTGGCGCGAGATCAATACGAAACTGCCGAAATGGCTGCACAGCCACCCCTACAACGACATGTTGGGCGATGGACTGCCGGAGGACGAACGGACCTGGGCCTTCGATTTCCGGGTATTGACCCCGACGGCGTGGTGGCGCGTGCCGATGCAGACCGTCGTCGGAGGCCTACCCGTCGACCCCGCCGCGCAGTACCGCATCCACAAGGCGATGTTGCAGCAGTTCCAGTACCGTCGGCCGCGTAAACACTGGGTCCTCAAGGGCTTTCACGGGTTCCGGTTGCGGGAGCTTTTCGACGCCTACCCCGACGCGACGCTGATGTGGCTGCACCGTGACCCGGTTCAGGTCGCGGCGTCGCGCACGATGATGATGGCCGACATTCTCGACGGCATCATCGGACCCGTAGATGTGCACGCCGCTGCGAAGATGCACCTGGCGCTGACCCGCGAGAGCATCGCCAACACCATGACCAACCCGATGGTCGACGATCCGCGGATCCTGCATGTGCGCTACACCGACTTCATCGCCGACCAGATCGGCACCGTGCGCCGCTACTACGAGTTCCGCGGTCGGCGGTTGAGCGCCGAGGCGGAGACCGCCATGCGCTCCTACCTGGTCGACAATCCGGGAGACCGGCACGGCAAGTTCCGCTACTCCACCACGCTGCTCACCGATATCGGCGAGAACCTCGACCGGCTACACGACGAATTCCGGCCCTTCCGTGAACGTTTCGGCGTTGCGATCGAGAACCGGGGCTGACGTGACCGACGAGCGGCTGTCGGTACACAGCGTGACGTTCTACGGAGCGCCGCTGAGCGATCTGACGTCGCACTGGCGTGCGCTCGGGGTGCGGCGGCTCAGCCTGATCGACTCGCAGCTGTCCGAACCCGAACTGCCGACGGTGATTGCCGGCGAGGGATATTCGGTGGAAACCGTGTACCACCTGTTCTCCACCCCGGAGTCGCTGCTGCGGGTGATCGACGCGGCTCATACCGTCGGTGCGCGGGTGATCTACATGCTGACCGGCGGGCGCGGCGACCTCACCTCAGAACACGCCGCGGACCGATTCGGCCAGGCGGTGACACCGTGCGTGCGGGTGGCCGAACAGGCGGGCGTGGCCCTGGCGATCGAGAATGCGTCAAGCCTGTACGCCGACATCCACATCGCCCACACCCTGCGCGACACGATCGCCCTCGCCGAAGCGACCGGACTCGGCATCTGCATCGACCTGTTCCACTGCTGGGCGGAGGCGGACCTGACCGCACTGGTGCAGCGGGCCCTGCCCCGCACCGAGATGATCCAGTTGAGCGACTACGTCCTCGGCGACCGGGCACTGCCCGCGCGAGCCGTACCCGGCGACGGCGTTATCCCCATCGCTCCGTTTCTCACGACGGTGCTGGACTCGGGCTATGCGCACGGCTTCGACCTGGAACTGATCGGGCCGCGCATCGAGGCGGAAGGCCCCTTCGAGGCGGCACACCGCGCGTGTGACGTGGTGTCGACGATGCTGGAAGAACTCGACGGCTAGGGGAACCGAATGGCGTTCGGAGACGGCCCGGATGACGTCGCGCTGAAGTCCGCGTGGGACACCTTCTGCGATCGGCTGAAGGAGGCGGGGGACCGGGTCTTCAAGGACCACAACGGCACCTCGGGACTCCACCGCGCGGACGGCTTCCGCTTCCTCACGCAGAACCTCGGGCAGGCGTTCGACCTGGCGTTGGAGACCCGAAACACCCGGTATCCCGAGATCCACACCTTCTGCCACCCGACCAGAAAGCTCGGCGGGGACTGTGCGGACTTCCTGTATCAACAGGCGTGGATCGACGGCACGTCGACGTATCGGATCACCGGGGAGCGCGGCACCGCGCCGTTCTTCAACATCACGGTTCAGGGCCCGCGCACCGCAGGCGCCGGTGTCCTGCACGAACCGTTCGGCGACATCCCCGAAACGAGCCTGACTGGTGCACAGTTGAAGACCGACCCCGACGGTACCTTCGAGATCTACGTTGGCGGATCCCGGCGAGAGCCCAACTGGCTACCGACCACACCCGGGTCGCGCAAGCTGTTCATCCGCCAGGGATTCGACCGCTGGGACGAGCGGCCGGCCCGGATGCGCATCGAACGCGTCGACATGGCCGAGCCCAGGCCGGTGCCGACGCCCGCGGATATGGTCAGCGCCCTCGGGTGGGCGGGTGACTTCCTCACTCAGATGATGTCGGACTGGCCCGAATTTCCGTTCACACATGGCGGTGTCGACGCCGAGCACCCCAACCGGTTCCCCGACATGACCGCGACCGGCGATGACTCCCGACGCGGTCGCGCGGCGGTGAACATGCACTGGCGCCTGGCGCCCGAGGACTCGCTGATCGTCGAATTCGACGCCCACGACGGATTGTGGATGCTCACCAACATGGGGCCGTTCTTCACCAGCATGGATTACCTCTACCGCCCGGTCAGCTACACGCCGAGCCGCACGACGGTCGATGCGGACGGCAAGGTGCGTCTGGTGTTGTCACACGACGACCCCGGCTACCACAACTGGCTGGACACACAGGGTTTCGAGCGAGGAAACCTCACCTACCGGCACATGCTCGACGGCCGCCCCGTTCCGGTGCGCACCCGAGTGGTCAAGCGCGTCGACCTCGGCGACGCGCTGCCGGCCGACACCGCGACGGTGACACCGGCCGAGCGCGTTGCACAGATGTGGGTCCGCTTCAACGGGATTCGTCAGCGCTACGGTTGGTAGAAGCGGTGCCTAGAGCCTCTGCAGCTTGAACGTCCAGAACTGCATACCCGGTGGACCGTTGAAACAGCCGACGTTGTAATGGGACTCGATGGTGCCGACCAGAGATATCTCATCCCATGAGTACGTCTCGCGAGTGGGGAGCCGTTGACCTGGACAGATCAAGCCGTCTGGGACGTCGACGGTCATGGTGTACCGGCCGTTGACAAGCTGCGCCTCTCCACCGTAGTAGGCGTAGAACTTCAACCGCGGAGCTGCGCTGACTTTGACGCAGTCCGGCTGCTTGTCCGGCCAGCAGTTGCTGACGAACCAGTACCACGACGCTTGCGTGTAACGGTTGGTCTGCAGATCGTAGTTGCCCAGCGGCATCATGGCATGGGCCTGCTGTGGAGCGACGATGCTCACCGAGGCCATGAGCGCAGCCGCTGCGACTAAGATCCTGAATCGGGTCACCGGTTTCCTCCCATGTCCCCGCCCGCTGCCCATCAAAGCACCTTCGCGCCCATCGCGAGCGCAGTTAGGTGATGACGGCGGCTTCCTTACGTTCGGTGATCGGCCGGGCGAGCTCCTGTTCGTCGCAGATGCGCTGAAGCTTCTCCAACGTCTCGTCAAGGCCCGGGCCCAGCGGCTTGCTTTTAGTGAAGGTGGCGGGCAGATTCCGCATGCCCTGGATCACCCCGATCGTGTCGTAATGAACCGTGCCCTCCGGATCGCACACGTAGTCGGGCATCCGGTCCAACACGGCGGTCAGCATCGACTTGAAGACGGTGCGCGCCACGTTGGATCCCACGCAGCGGTGTACACCGATGCCGAAACTGAAGTGCCGGTTGCCCTTCCGATCGAGCATCACCTCGTTCGGCTTCTCGAAGACGGCGGGATCACGGTTGGCCATCGCCCACGACAACCACAGCCGCTCGTACTTCTTGAACTGCTGGCCCTCGACCTCGACGTCGTCGGAGAAGGTCCGGCCGTCACCGGGCGCGGGGGTGAAGAAGCGCAGAAACTCCTCGGTCGCCGGGTGCAACAGCGTGTCGCGCTCGCGGCTGAGGCGCTCCCGCTCATCGGGGTGCTCGCCGAGCCACTCCAGGGCGTGCGCGGTCAGGGCGGTGGTGGTGTCGAAACCGCCGCCGATGATCAACCCCAGGTTGCCCAGAATCTCCATGTCCGGGGCCGGTTCACCGTCGATGCGCAACTGCAGCAACGCGTTCACCAGGCCGGGCCGCGGGTTCTCCCGGATCTCCATCATGTTGTTGATGAGGTCGATCCCCATCTCGCGGTGCTGTTCGTTGATCTTCTCCCGCTCGGGAGCGTGTTCGGGCGTGTACACCGAGGCGTGTGTCGGCTCGCTGTAGACGTTCCACTTCTTGAGGTCGATGCCCATCATCGCCAGCGTGAACACCGCGGGCACGACGTTGGCGAGGTGCTCGACGAAATCGATACGGCCGGACTCGATGTGCTCATCGAGTGCGGCGCGGGTGATCTCGTCGACGAACGGCTCCCAGCGTTTGATCGCCGCCGGCGACAGATACGGATTCAGCGCACCGCGGTAGGCGCTGTGTTCGGGCTCGTCCATCTCCAGGATGCCGCCGCGAACCACGGTGGCACGACTGGCTTTCGGGATCGTGATGCCCTGGAACGGGGTCTCACCGGTGATGTCGTGATGGTTGGACACCGCGGGGCACCGGGCCAGTTCGAACACGTGCTTGCTGTCCGCGGCGACCCAGTGCCCGTTGTAGGTGTCGGTCCACGCCATCGGGCACCGGGACTGCATCTCCTCGGTGATCTTCTCGAACTGCAACCGGTATTCGGGGGTGTGCCGGTCGAAGTGGTACCGGTTCTTCTTGCGGTCCCCGTCGTCTTCTCCGTTGGCTCTTCGCGCCAGCGGCTCATCGCTGTGGACAGTCACGGCGTGTCTCCTATTGCGTGTGGGCGACGTAGGCGGCCCACGTCATTCGATGACGATGGCTTGTTCCGGGCATGAGTGGGCGGCCTCTCGCACCAGGTCCTCCTGGTCGGGGGGAACAACTTCGTTCACCGCCGACGCATGGCCGTCGACGTCGTCGAGCTCGAACGAGTCGGGTGCGATCATCGCGCACAGGGTGTGCCCCTGGCAGCGTGTTCCGTCAACCGAAACCTTCACTGTCGCGACTCCTTTCGCTCAGTTGTGGTAGTCGTACCACTTCAGGTAGCCGCCGGCGTCGACCCGCAGTTGCGCACCGGTGACGAAGCGGGCTTCGTCGGAGGCCAGCCAGAGCACCGCGTTGCTGATGTCTTCCGGCTCGACCCACGGCACCTTCATGGCCTGCTGCACGTAGAAGACGGGCTCGGCGTCCTTGAGTTCCGGCTTCTCGAGATCCGGGCGGAACGACCGGTACATCGGCTCGCTCTGCAGCATGTTGGTGTTGCAGTTGGTGGGATGCACGACGTTGGCGCGGATGCCCCGCGCCGCGAGCTCGGTGGCCAGATCGTGGACGTAGGCCGAGAGCGCCCGCTTGGAATGCACGTAGGCCATGCCGCCGGGGTCGTTGCCCGGATCGTTCTTCTGATGGGTGTCCATCAGCGCCGCGGTGGAGCCGGTCGCGATGATCGACGCGCCCTCCTTGAGGTGCAGCAGCGACACCTGGATGGCGTTGATGGTCCCGATGAGGTTGGTGTTGATGACATCGATCCACGCCTGCAGGGGCGGTTGACCTTTCATGCCCGCGACACCGGCCTGCGCGACGACGATGTCGAGCCCGCCGAGTTGGGCGATGCCCTCCTCGAGCGCGGCCTTCAGCTGTGCGGCCTCGCGCACGTCGGCCTTGGCCGTGAACACACGCTGGCCGGTCTTCTCGATGAACGCCGCGGTCTCCTCGAGATCCTCCGGTGTGGCCATCGGATAACCGATGGTGTCGATGTTCTCGCAGAGGTCGACCGCGATGATGTCGGCGCCCTCCTCAGCCAGCCGTACCGCATGGCTGCGTCCCTGCCCACGAGCCGCACCCGTGACGAATGCGACCTTTCCCTGTACGCGTCCCACTGAGAATCCCTTCCTTATTACTTGTCGCCGCTACGTGTTTCGGCCGCCGTTGACGCCCAAGATCTGTCCGGTGATATATCCGGCCTCGTCGGAGACCAGGAATGCGCAGGCGGCCGCGATGTCCTCGGGCTTGCCGATGCGGCGCACCGGTGTCGAGTCGATGTTCTGCTGCACCACCAGATAGCCGCGCTCTTCGGACTTGCGGAGCATCGGGGTATCGATGAAGCCGGGCGGCACTGCGTTGACGGTGACCCCGCTGGGGCCGTACTCCAGCGCCAGCGACTTGGTGAGCCCGTTGACCGCGGACTTGGCCGCCACATACGGCGCCATATAGGGCTGACCGGAGTGGGTGCTGGACGACGAGATGTTCACGATGCGCCCCCACCCGGCTTCGATCATGTCGGGAAGGACCGTCTGGACGCAGTGGAAGACGCCGTTGAGGTTCACGTCGATGACGCGCTGCCAGTCTTCGAACTTCAGATCCGTGAACCGCTTGAACTTCTCCAGCCCCGCGGCGTTGACGAGGACTGTGATCGGGCCAAGTTGGGCGCGTACGGCGTTGAACGCTTCATCGACCTGGGCGCGGTCGGTGACGTCTGCGGTGTAGGCGAAGTCGGCGTCCGACGGGTTGATGTCGATGGTGGCGACGTGCATGCCGTCGGCGCGCAGACGCTGCGCGACGGCCAACCCGATCCCCGAACCGCCTCCGGTCACGACGGCGTTCTTCATGCCTCCGCCCGTGCCTTGCTCATCATGCTCTCCCCCTGCCCTACGGGCGGGCGGTACCCCCACACGTGTGTGCGCGACGCCATCAAGAATCGTCCTTTCGATTATGAGAACCGTACTCTCGCCTCTTGCGACTCCGCAAGACACGAGGGCTTACCGATTCGCACAGGTGAGACGTTCGACGGAAGATTGTCGCATCGCTCTTCGCAGGCAGTGGCGATTCCTATCATATTCTTGAGTTCTCCTCGTACGAATGTATGATTCGCCGGTGATGAGAATGAAGTTTCCATCACACCACCAAAACCCACGACTGAGGAGGACGATGCAGGAAGCGACCCTCGTCTCGAGCTCCGGACCTGCCGCCGGAACCGTCGGCGTCGACCGCCGGTTATTGATCGGCGGGCAGCTGCTCGAGACCTCCCGGACGTTTCCTTCCATCAACCCCGCGACCGGTGAAGTGCTCGGGCACGCACCGGATGCCACCGTGGCCGATGCCGAAGCGGCCGTGGCCGCCGCGCGCCGCGCCTTCGACAAGACCGAGTGGTCGACCGATGTGGATCTGCGCATCCGGTGCCTCGAGCAGTTCCACCGTGCGCTCGTCGAGCACCGTGAGGAGCTCGCCGCCCTGACCATCGCCGAGGTCGGCGCGACCGAAGCGCTCTGTCAGGGTGCGCAGCTGAACCAGCCGATCGAGATCGTGCGGTACTACGCCGAGCTGCTCAAGTCCTATCCGATGACCGAGGACCTCGGAAACATCGAAAGCCGCGGTATGCAGCACCACCGGTGGGTGGAGAAGGAAGCCGCCGGCGTGGTGGCCGCGATCATCGCCTACAACTACCCCAATCAGCTCGCGCTGGCGAAGCTGGCGCCGGCGCTGGCCGCCGGCTGCACGGTGGTTCTGAAATCCGCGCCGGACACTCCGTTGGTCACGCTCGCACTCGGCGAGCTGATCGCCAACCACACCGACATCCCCGCCGGGGTAGTGAACGTTCTCAGCGGCGCCGATCCCGAGGTGGGCGCCGCGCTGACCACCAGTCCGGACGTCGACATGGTGACGTTCACCGGGTCGACTCCGACCGGGCGCCGGATCATGGCCGCCGCGAGCGAGACTTTGAAGAAGGTCTTCCTGGAGCTAGGCGGCAAGTCGGCCGCGATCGTGCTCGACGACGCCGACTTCAACATGGCCGCGTTGTTCAGCGCGTTCAGCATGGTCACCCACGCTGGTCAGGGCTGCGCGCTGACGTCGCGGCTGCTGGTGCCGCGCACGCATCACGACGAGATCGTCGAGTTGGTCAAGGCCAACTTCGGGCTGGTGCGCTACGGCAACCCCGCCGAACAGGGCACCTACATGGGGCCGCTGATCAGCGAGAAGCAGCGCGACAAGGTCGACGGGATGGTCAAGCGCGCTGTAGAGGCCGGGGCGAAGCTGGTGACGGGCGGCGAGAAGGTCGACCCAGGCTACTTCTATACGCCGACGCTGCTGACCGACGTCGACCCCGACAGCGAGATCGCCCAGGAGGAGGTGTTCGGGCCTGTGCTCGTCGTCATCGCCTACGACGACGACGATGACGCGGTCCGCATCGCCAACAATTCCATCTACGGCTTGTCTGGAGCCGTCTTCGGCAGTGAGGAGCGCGCGCTCGCGGTCGCACGGCGCATCCGCACGGGAACGTTCTCCATCAACGGTGGCAATTACTTCAGCCCCGACAGCCCCTTCGGGGGATACAAGCAGTCCGGCATCGGCCGCGAGATGGGCAGGGCCGGCCTCGAAGAGTTCCTGGAATCGAAGACGTTCGCAACGGTGGTGACTGGTGGTTGATGAGCGCTTGCGCGAAGAAAAGACAGCGATGAGTCAACCGTTGGACGGCATCCGCGTCCTGGAAGTCGCGATGTACGGGTTCGTCCCTTCCGCGGGCGCGGTGCTGCGGGAGTGGGGCGCCGACGTGGTCAAGGTCGAACACGCGGTGACCGGCGATCCGCAGCGCGGGCTGCGGCAGACCGGGCTCCTTCGCGTGGAGGGCGACCCCAATCCGAACATCGAGCACGCCAACCGGGGCAAGCGCAGCATCGGCCTCGACATGTCGGTGCCCGAAGGCAAAGAGGTACTGCTGGAGCTGGCCCGACGGGCTGACGTCTTCCTGACCAGCTTCCTGCCGGGACACCGGCAGCGGTTCGGCATCGACGTCGACGACATCCGCGCGGTGAACCCGAACATCATCTACGCCAGGGGCAGCGCACTCGGTCCGCGCGGCGAGGAGTCCGTCAAGGGCGGCTACGACATGACGGCATTCTGGTGCCGTGCGGGCACCGCGGCCACCATCACCCCGCCCGGGACGCCGGGCATGGTCGGCCCGCCGGGACCCGCGTACGGGGACACGATCTCGGGCACGAACCTTGCCGGCGGCATCGCGGCGGCTCTGCTCAAACGCGAACGCACCGGGGAGCCGTCGGTGGTCGACGTGTCCCTTCTCGGAAGTGGCCTTTGGTCGCTCGGGCACACGGTTGCGCTGACCAAACACCTCGGCCAGCGCATGGAAGCCTTTCCTCCGGGTGTGCACGGGTCGCCGATCAACCCGCTCGTCGGGCTGTACCCGACGGCTGACGACCGCTACATCTCGTTCGTGATGATGCAGCCCACGAAGTTCTGGGCCGACGTCTGCAAGCACATGGGTCTTGACGAACTCGCCGACGACCCGCGCTTCGCCACCGTGGAATCCATCGCCGAGAACACCGAGGCGGCGGCGGAGATCCTGAAGGAGACGATGTCGAAGCGTCCGCTCGCGGAGTGGAGCGAGCGCTTTGCGACGCTGCTCGGGCCGTGGGCGCCGGTGCAGGACACGCTGCAGGCCGTCGAGGATTCGCAGATCCGCGCCAACGAGTATCTGGTGCAGGCCGGCGAGCTCGAACTGGTTGCCAACCCGGTCCAGTTCGATGTCAGCGCACCCCAGAGCGGGCCCGCCCCAGGGTTCGCCGAGCAAACCGACGAAATATTGCTGGAACTCGGCTTGGATTGGGACCGCATCATCGAACTGAAGACGGCCGGCGCCGTCACTTAGAACCCGAAAGACAGCCCATGCCCTACGTCGCCTCGATCGGCACATACCTGCCGTGCTGGGGTGCGCCGCTACACCGTGAGCCCGGTGACGACGAGGACGCGATAACCCTCGCCGTCGAAGCGGGACGGGCCGCGCTGCTCGCCAGCGGGGCCGTCGAGCGGGTGGTGTTGGTCAGCCGCGATCTGCCCCTGCTCGACAGCAGCAATGCGGCGGTGCTGCTGGCCGGGCTCGGGCTGGACCCGGAACTCGAGGTCGACGAGCGCCTCGGCGGTGCGCCCGCGACGCTTGACGCCGTCAGTTCGGCGCGGCCGCGGACATTGATCATCGGCACCGACCTCGAGCCAGCCGGAGCGGCGGCGATTATCACCGCCGAGCGGGGGCTGCAGGTGCGCACCGCGGCCCGCGTGGCGCGCAGCCTTCCGGTGCGAACCCGCAAGGCAACTGGTGATGTGCACGACTACGGCGACCCTCGGCTCCTGCACGAGCGTGGGCTCATCGCCTCTCTGGAGGCGGCGTGGCTGGACACGCCGGCCGCTGTCGCGGGTGTCGACCATTCGTGGGCAGCCGAACTGACGATCGGCGATCCGCCTCCGCTGCCGACCACCGGTGCGAGCGCCGGCTTGTTCGCGTTGGCCGGTATGGCCGAACGGAATTCGACGGGCCCGCTGGTCGCCGTTGAACAGGCCAGCCTGTCCGGGATCACGGTCACCGGCGGCGTCGCAGAGCTGACCCGACGCGAGCCGGCCGCGCGTCCCCAACCCGAGGGCACGATCGTCGGCGACGCCCAGATCCCCATCTCCCTCGCCGCTTACGAGCGGGCGTTCGAGGCCAAGGTGCGCTGGGAGGCCGGCCGTCACCCGGGTTCGGAGGACCTCGACTTCCCGCCCCGGTACCGGCTGGCCGACAACGCCACGCTCTCGACCGGGTACGAGCTGATTCCGTTGCCGCGCACGGGAACCGTCTACACCGAGACCACCGTGCACATCCCGGTGCCCGGTCTGCGCTCGCCCTACTCGCTGGTGATCGTCGAACTCGACGGCGTCGGCGTGCGCGCTTTGGTGAAGGTCACCGGTGCCGAACCGGGGTCCGTGGACATCGGCACCCGCGGCCGACTCGCGTTGCGCCGCGTCGCCGTTCGCTCCGGAGTGCCGGACTACGGGTACATGTTCGAGCCGGAAGCAGTGGCGGCATGAAACGGGTTGCGATCGTCGGCGCCGGAATGACCGCCTTCGGTGAACATTTCGCGCTCGGACTCAAGGATCTTCTGCCGATGGCCTTCGCCGAGTGCGCGGCCAGTGTCGACAAGGGCCTGCGGAAGTCGGACCTGCAGGCGGCGTGGTTCGGTGCGATGGGCACCGCCGACGGTTTCCCGGCCGGAATCCTCGCCGACACGCTCGGTCTGCCCGATCTTCCCGTGACTCGCGTCGAAAACTCCTGCGCCACAGGCAACGACGCGATCCGCAACGCGTTATTCGGCGTCGCATCGGGGGCCTTCGACGTCGCGCTGGTGATGGGTGCCGACAAGCTGCGTGACACCACATCGCGAGACATGTTGTGGGAGTGGGAGGCGATGGCCCGTGACATGGCGTGGGACTACCCGCTCGGTGTGGTCTCGCCCGCCGGATTCGCGTTGCACGTCCGGCGGTATCTGCACGAGTCGCCGGCCACCGAGGAGCACCTGGCGATGGTGGCGGTGAAGAACCACCGGCACGGGGTCACCAATCCCAAGGCGCGACTGCGATTCGAGATCACCGTCGAACAGGCGATGGCGGCGCCGATCGTCGTCACGCCCTTTCGGCTCTACGACTGCGCGCCACAGAGCGACGGTGCGGCCGCCCTCGTGCTCGCCTCCGAAGACGTGGTCGACCGATTCACAAACCGCCCGGTATGGATTCGCGGAGTCGGCCTCGGCCTCGACTCGGTGATGCACCAACACAAGGCGGATATGACGACGATGCCCGCGACGGTGCGCGCCGCCAAACAGGCTTTTGAGATGGCCAGTCTTGTTCCTAGCGATGTTCATGTGGCTGAAGTTCACGATTTCTTCACGGGCATCGAATTGATCAGCTATGAAGATCTGGGATTCGCCGAGAGGTTCGGGGGCCACAAACTCGTCGAAGCGGAAGTGACGACTATCGGCGGGGGGTTGCCCGTGAACCCGAGCGGAGGGCTGAAGGCCAAGGGGCATCCGCCCGGCGCGACAGGCGTCGCGCAGTGCGTTGAGCTTTTCACGCAGCTTCGCGGCGAAGCCGTGAACCAGGTGGACGGTGCTCGGATCGGCCTTGCCCATAACATTGGCGGGCCAACGGCGGTGGCGGCGGTGACCATCCTGGAAGGAGACGGCAATGGCGCAGGGTAGTGGACCGGAACGGTGGTCTGCCGGTCTACCGCCGTTGCGGAACCTGGCCGGGCCGATGCAGGCGGTCGGGGCGTTGTTCGCGATGTCGGCTGATGCGGTGCGGTTCGTGTTCCGACGGCCGTTTCAGTGGCGGGAGTTCTTGGAGCAGTGTTGGTTCATTGCTCGGGTGTCGTTGGCGCCGACGTTGTTGGTGGCGATTCCGTTCACGGTCCTGGTGTCGTTCACGTTGAACATCTTGTTGCGGGAGTTGGGTGCGGCTGACCTGTCGGGTGCCGGTGCGGCGTTTGGCGCGGTGACCCAGGTGGGTCCGATCGTGACGGTGTTGATTGTGGCCGGTGCCGGTGCGACGGCGATGTGTGCCGATCTGGGGTCGCGCACGATCCGCGAGGAGATCGATGCGATGGAGGTGCTGGGCATCAACCCGGTCCAGCGTTTGGTGACCCCGCGCATGTTGGCCTCGGGACTGGTCGCACTGCTGCTCAACAGTTTGGTGGTGATCATCGGGATCCTGGGTGGTTACACGTTTTCGGTGTTCATCCAGGATGTGAACCCGGGTGCGTTCGCGGCCGGGATCACGCTGTTGACCGGGGTGCCTGAGGTGATCATTTCGTGTGTGAAGGCGGCGTTGTTTGGTCTGATCGCCGGGTTGGTGGCGTGTTTTCGCGGGTTGACGATCACCGGTGGTGGCGCCAAGGCGGTCGGTAACGCGGTCAACGAGACGGTGGTGTATGCGTTCATGGCGTTGTTCGTGATCAACGTGGTCGTGACCGCGATCGGTATTCGGATGACGACGGGCTGATCGGGAGCTATCGATGGGAACCGTACAAGTTCTGCGCAGCACCTATCCGCGCCTGACTCGGGGGGCGCGAA
>NZ_LZIK01000045.1:0-1438 GCF_001667105.1 Mycobacterium sp. 852002-51152_SCH6134967
TGTGATGTCTCAGCACATCGGTGACAGTTCTGCATCAGGACATCGGTGACGGTTGGTGTGTCAGGACTTCGGTGACGGTTGCCTGTTCTTGGCGCGGGTGCCGGCGGGTTGGCCGTTGCCGACGTAGTTGATGCCGCGCGCGGGTCGGGTGTGTTCGGCGAGGACCTCGCCGTGGAGGTCGGTGATGATGATCGCGTCGCTGGTACTGACGACAAGGACCTGTTGGAACGCGAGGTCCACGTCGACCTTGTAGCGCACGGAGTCCAGGCTGATGGTGCCCGATGTGGATACGGTTCTTGCACGCGTTCCCGCGGGCAGATCAGCAGGGGGTTGGGGTCGGGTACGCGGGTATCGACTCGGGACGCGCTGGTAGATGGGCCGGTCTGGCGTGGGGCGGGGCGGGTCGGCCTTGGGCGTTGCTTCCCACGCGGTCAGTGGCGTGATGCGTCCGGGTAGGCCTTGGTGGGGGCGTTGGGTGTTGTAGATGTGATCGAACGCGTCAACGAGGGTCTGCAGTTCAGCCAGTGACTGCGCGAGCGGTTGCTTGTCGAGGTAGCGGAACAGAGTTTGGTGGAAGCGTTCGGTCTTGCCCTGGGTGGTCGGTTTGTAGGGCTTCCCGGTGATCGCCTCCACGCCGAGGGCGCCTACATGCGCGACGAGTCGGCCGACTGCTCCACGTCGTGACGGGTTGAGCGCGGCTCCGTTGTCAGTCAGCAGTCGTTGGGGCACTCCATGGGCGGCAATCGCTTTGTCCACCACCAGGATGGCGTCCTTGGCTGTTTCGCCGTAGGCGACGTGGGAGGCGACGGCGTAGCGGGAGTGGTCATCAATGAGCTGGAAAATCACGCAGGTACGTCCGCCGCTGAGTACGTACTCTGTGGCGTCCAGTTGCCAGCAGGCGTTCGGGGCTGGGTAGACGAACCGTCGCCATGCTGAGCGGGGCTTCTTCTTCGGCTCAAGTCGGGCCACACCGGCCTCACGGAAGATGCGTGCCAGCGAGGCGGTGGATGGGACCTGAGCGAGGCCCATCGCCCCCATTTTGTCGTGCACACTGATCGGCCCGTGGTCCAGACCGGACGCCTCGAGGGCAGCGCGCACGGCCACAGCCTGTTGCCTCACCTCCTCAGTTACCTTCGACGGGCTCGACCTCGGCCGTCGCGTCTTGGGTTCGAGCACCGCGGCCGGCCCATCGGTCCTTACCCGCTTCCGTAACTCGTAGAACGACTTTCGCGAGATGCCGTGCTCGGCGCAGAACGTCGAGACCGCGCCGCGGGGCGCGTCGTCGGGCCACTGCGAGATCGCGAGGCGGACACGGGGATCGATCGGTTCGTTGGCGGCCACCGTCCGAGCCTCGCGGCAGAAGTGTCACCACCAGAACCACGCAAAGTGTTACCGATGTCCTGATGCAGAACTGTCACCTATGTCCAGAGACATAACA
>NZ_LZIK01000046.1:0-12588 GCF_001667105.1 Mycobacterium sp. 852002-51152_SCH6134967
GGAAAATCCCCCGAAAACCGGGTCGACATGTAAACGATGTCTCGGGACACCCGTCAACGATGTCCCGAGACATCACAGAGTGGCAGGTGCAGGATTCGAACCTGCGTAGGCGTAAGCCGACGGATTTACAGTCCGCTCCCATTGGCCGCTCGGGCAACCTGCCTGGGTGCTGCACCGCCGGGTGACCCGGTTTGGTGCGACTTGCAGGGTACAACGAGGATGGTCCGAAGACGAAAACGGGACCAGACCCTCAGTCGAGCATCTAGGAGGACCGATCCATGGCGGATTCATCGTTCGATGTCGTGAGCAAGGTCGACCGCCAGGAGGTGGACAACGCGCTGAACCAGGCCGCCAAGGAACTGGCGACCCGCTACGACTTCCGCGGCACCGAAACGTCCATCGAGTGGCAGGGCGAGGAGACGGTCGTCATCACCAGTTCGACCGAGGAGCGCGCCAAGGCCGCCGTCGACGTGTTCAAGGAGAAGCTCGTGCGCCGCGACATCTCGATGAAGGCGTTCGACGCCGGCGATCCGCAGGCGTCGGGCAAGACCTACAAGGTCAGCGGCCAGATCAAACAGGGCATCACGAGCGAGCAGGCCAAGAAGATCACCAAGCTGATCCGCGACGAGGGCCCCAAGGGCGTCAAGGCACAGATCCAGGGCGAGGAGATCCGCGTCAGCAGTAAGAAGCGCGATGATTTGCAGGCGGTGATCGCGCTGCTCAAAGGCGCCGACCTCGAGGTGGCGCTGCAGTTCGTCAACTACCGCTGAGCGCTCGGAGCCACCTGGCGTGAGTGCGCCCACTTCTGCCTGAGGGTCGGGCCCACCCGGTCAAGCACGGCCCTGCCGCAGAAATCGGCGCGCACACTGGGCCGTCGTTTCCGAATACGCCCTGGTTTTGGGCCGTCCGACCTACCCTGATCGGCATGGCACCTGCGCAACGTGTACCTCAAGTCGTCGTTCTCGGTGGAGGCTCCTGGGGCACCACCGTGGCGTCCATCTGCGCCCGCCGCGGGCCGACGCTGCAATGGGTGCGCTCTGCGGAGACCGCCGACGACATCAACGACAACCACCGCAACTCGAAGTACCTGGGCAACGAGGTCGAGCTTCCGGACGGCCTGAAGGCCACGACGGACTTTTCCGAGGCGGCAACATGCGCCGACGTCATCGTCATGGGCGTGCCGTCACACGGCTTCCGCGCTGTGCTCACCGAACTGGCCAGGGAGTTGCGGCCGTGGGTCCCGGTGGTGTCGCTGGTCAAGGGTCTCGAGCAGGGCACCAACTTCCGGATGAGCCAGGTCGTCTCCGAGGTGCTGCCCGGGCATCCGGCCGGGATCCTGGCCGGGCCGAACATCGCGCGCGAGGTGGCCGAGGGGTACGCCGCCGCGGCGGTGCTCGCCATGCCCGACCAACAACTCGCGGCGGACCTGGCACGACTGTTCCGCACCAAGCGGTTTCGCACCTACACCACCGACGACGTGGTCGGCGTGGAGATGGCCGGGGCGTTGAAGAACGTCTACGCGATCGCGGTCGGCATGGGCTACTCGCTCGGCATCGGCGAGAACACGCGGGCGATGGTGATGGCCCGCGCGATCCGCGAGATGTCCAAACTCGGCGAGGCGACCGGCGGGCACCGCGACACATTCGCCGGCCTGGCCGGCATCGGTGACCTGATCGTCACGTGCACCAGCCAGCGCAGCCGCAACCGTCACGTCGGCGAGCAGTTGGGCGCGGGTAAGCCGATCGACGAGATCATCGCGTCGATGAACCAGGTCGCCGAAGGCGTCAAGGCCGCCAGCGTCATCATGGAATTCGCTGACCAGTACGGGATTTCGATGCCGATCGCTCGCGAGGTCGACGCCGTGGTCAACCACGGCTCCAGTGTTGAAGAGGCCTACCGCGGCCTGATGGTCGAAAAGCCCGGGCACGAGGTGCACGGCGCGGGGTTCTAGCGCTCAGTTGAAGAAGGGGTTGGTGCCCTCGGGCCGCTCGAGCAGCGGATCCCTGCCGCCGTTGATAATGTAGCTGCCCGCGGGGGACAACACGAAGCCGGACTGGTTGCGGCTGTCCGAGCACGTGGTCACGCCGCCGTCGCTGCCGCAGCTGACGGTCTGGAAGCTGATCCGCGAACCGGCCGGAAGTGGCTTGGCGTCGCCGACGACGGCGAACACATCGGCCGTCGTCGCGGAGAACTGCGGAACCCCCGGGCCGCCGCTGACGAAGTTCGCGCCGTCCGGTGCCGCGGGAATCGCGCCGCTGCAGCCGTAGCCGCCGTTGCGCTGCAGGACGCACGTCAACCCGTCCGGGGTCTTGAACGCGTACCAGTGGCCGTCCATCTTCGCGAACTCCGACAGCTTCACCGGTGCGAGCGCATTGACGTTCGGCGCCGGTGGCGGCAGTGGTTCGGACGGTTGAGCTACGGCGATACCTTGCGCGCCGATCAGGGCCGCCCCCGCGGACCCGACGACGCCGATCAACACCCGATTCAGCACGGTCCACACCCTAAGGGGTGCGGCGGATCCTCGCAGCATACGAATCACATCGCCGCAGGTCGACAAGCTGTTACCGACGTCGACCGCCGGTTGTGAACCCCCCACCTGTGGGGTGGCGCCGAGCGCGGCTTCGACCGACGCTGTATTCAGGCAACGTCACGGAGGAACCGAATGCGAACCGCGCACACCGTGCTGGTGATCGGCAGCGGTCCGGCCGGCTTGTCCTGCGCCGCAGAATTGCATGCGCGAGGGATCGATGTGACCGTCGTGGAGCGTGGCGGGCAGATCGGCGCGGCCTGGTCCGGCCGCTACGACGCCCTACGGTTCAACACCTGCCGGCGTAACTCCGCCTTGCCCGGCGCTCCGTTCCCGCGCCACTTTGGGCAGTTTCCGACCCGCGACCAGTACGTCGACTATCTGCAGACCTACGCCGGACGCCATCGTGTGGCCGTCGAGTTCGGCGTCGACGCGCTCCGGCTCGACCAGGCGCCCGACGGCGGCTGGAACGTGGAAACCAACGGCGGGGCGCGCAGGGCGCGCCATGTCGTGGTCGCCACGGGCATCTTCAATCAGCCCGCTCTGCCCGACTGGGCAACCGACGACCGCTTCGCCGGGCAGATCGTGCACGCCGCGCAGTACCGCAACGCCCACCCGTTCTCCGGCCAGCGTGTGTTGGTCGCCGGCGCCGGTTCCAGCGGACTCGAGATCGCCCACGAGTTGAGCCGCTCGGGCTGCCCAGAGGTGTTGCTGGCGGTGCGCACTCCGCCGAACATCCTTCTGCGCGAAGTCGGCGGGTTGCCCCTCGACCTGCCCATGCCGCTCTTTCTCCGGCTGCCCGCCGGGCTCGTCGACAAGCTATTGCTCGCCGTGCAGCGCGGAATCATCGGCGACCTCAGCGATTTCGGGTTCTCCGCGCCGCCGGAGGGGCCGATCGCCGGACTCAAACGCCGCGGCGCCGGAACGGCGATCGTCGACCGTCAAGTGGTCGACGCGATCCGCGACCGCTCGCTTCGTGTGGTAGCAGCCGTCGACCGACTGCAACCCGATGGGGCGGTCCTGGCAGACGGCACCTCCGTCCAGGTCGACTCCATCGTCGCGGCCACGGGGTACCGAACCGGGCTGGACGCCATGGTCTCTCACCTCGATGTCCTCGAGCAGCGAGACATGCCGCGTGACGGGCGTGGTGGCGAGGTGTTGCCGGGTCTTCGCTTCGTCGGCTACGTGTACCGGCCGGGGCTGACGAGATTCGTGGGAACGCTCGCCAGACGGGTAGCCGACGAGATCGCCGTGCAGCTGGCGGCTTCTGAGCTTCGAGAGTCAGCGCCGAAGGACGAGATCTTGCGAGAGTAGTGCCGCCAGCTCCGGACGGCTGTTCACACCGAGTTTGGCGAAGATCGCCTTGACGTGACCACGCAGCGTCTCGGCGGTGATCCACAGCCGGCCGGCGATCTCCCTGGTGGACATGCCGGTCAACAGCAGCTGGGTGACCTCCTTCTCACGACGGGTCAGCTGGCTCAGGTGGACCAGCAGCGGCGCAATGTCCGAACGCCGCGCCTGCTCCAAAACCACTGCGGTGCAACCTGTTCTCGACCCCTCTCGCTCCATACGGACTGCCCGCACCACGAGCCAGTCCCCCGAGCGCGCCCTGGTGCGCGCCATCGCCGGCTCGCCGACACCGGTTTCGGCGAGAACACGCGCCTGGTGAGCGACCTCGTGCAGCACGATGGTGCTCTCCAGACCTTCGTCCTCGACCGGACCCAGCCAGTCGGTGACCTGCGGTGTCATCGACTCGATGCTGCCGTCGTCGGCGAACATCACCAGTGCGGGTGCTGCGGCAACACTTGGCGCGGACTTCTCGCCGAGTTGAAGGGATGCCCGGATGCCGTTGGCCACGTGCGGGCAGAGCCTCGCCATCGTCGCGACCTCGCCTTCGGTGAAGAACGCATCCTCGGCCCGCCGGGTCAGGCAGAAGTGCCCCCAGGTGACCGACCCCGAATTGAAGACGCCGCGCATCTCGTCCCCGTATCCGTTGGGCTGGTAGATCTTCGACCACCGCGCGCTGCGGCTCAGGTCACCGGCGGTCTCGATGCCGAGCGACGCCGCCGGGACGTCCCGTCGCGCGAGGTCGACGAACTTGTTCACGTCGTCGGTGGTCAACTCGCATTCGATGAGGTCGAGGTTCTGCTGACGTGTGACGTTCTCGGCGTGCACCCCGGTGATGAGCAGAGTGTCGGGGTCGGTGAGCAGCCAGCCCGCAGCGGCGTAGGAGATCTCCGCCCTCACGGCGGTAGCCACCGCAGCCAATAGTTCGAGCGGGTCGTGAGCCCGTGCGCAGATGCGTGCGACCCGCTGTTCCAATCGGGCAGGCCCGCTCAACGACATAGCCGGTGACATACCGACCCACCGCCCTTCCGTTGGGGTTCGCCGTCCGTCGGGGTGGTCCGTACTGTCGGTTCTACTCCCCCTTGACGCACGCAGACAAGGACTCCGCGGACCGCTCACACAGCGCACTCCCAGGGGTGGCGCGTACGAACAGCGCAGGAGGATTTCGATGCGGCGAAGCTGACGCCGCGCTACGTCGTGACGTCGGCCGGCACCGCCGGGCGTGGGAGACGATGAAGCCGGTCCTCGAATCGACCTTGGGTGCACCGATCACGAGCGAGAACACCGCCCTGCCGATGGTCGAGATGCTGCTGACAGATCCTGACCGGTGAGGCGTCAGTAGTAACCCGGGCCCCGACCGGCCATCGACTCGAGGCGGGCGATGCGGTCCCCGATCGGCGGGTGCGTCGAGAACAGCTTGCCGATCTTCTCGCCCGCACGGAACGGGTTGGCGATCATCAGGTGCGCCTGATCGGCCAGTTTGGGGTCGGGCGGCAGCGGCGCCTGCTCGACGCCGGCGCTGATCTTGCGCAGCGCACTGGCCAACGCCAGCGGATCGCCCGTCAGCTCCGCGCCGGACTGGTCGGCCTGGTACTCCCGCGACCGCGAAACGGCCAGCTTGATCACCATCGCCGCGATGGGTCCGAGCATCGAAACCAACAGGATCGCAAAGGGATTCGCGCCCTCGCGGTTACCGCCGAATATCGTCGCGAAGTAGGCGAGGTTGGCGAGCGCGGTGATCACCGCGGCCATCGCGCCGGCGACGCTCGAGATCAGGATGTCGCGGTTGTAGACGTGCGACAGTTCGTGACCGAGCACCGCCCGCAGTTCGCGTTCGTTGAGGATCTGCAGGATGCCGGTCGTACAGCACACCGCGGCGTTGCGCGGATTGCGCCCGGTGGCGAACGCGTTCGGCGCGTCGGTGTCGCTGATGTACAGCCGCGGCATCGGCTGGCGGGCGGTGGTGGCCAGCTCGCGCACGATCCGGTACATCACCGGCGCCTGCATCTCGGTGACCGGCTGGGCGTGCATCGCCCGCAGCGCGATCTTGTCGCTGTTGAAATACATGTAGGCGTTCATGCCGACGGCGAACAGCACCGCCAGGCCGATGAGCGCCGTATTGCGGAACAGCGCGGCGATGAACACGATCAGCGCCGAGAACCCCACCAGCAGAGCGAACGTCTTGGCGGTGTTCGCGTGCGGATGCCAGGTCATCGCTTCCTCCTCCAGAAAGAAAGACTTCGCTGAATCAACGCTTAGTCGGGCTCCGCAAGTTCCTGGCGCTCAGCCGTGCCGGTTGACCGTGTAATCCACCAGGGTCGCCAGGGCCTGACGGCCCGGCCCCTCGGGCAGCTGCGTGAGCTCCTCGCGGGCTTGCACCGCATACTGCGCGACGGTCTGCTTGGCCTTCGCCATGCCCGGCGAGCCCCGCAACAGCCGCAGCGCCTCGGCCACGTCGTCGTCGTTCTCCACCGGCCCGGCCAGCAGCTCGCGCAACCGGTCGGCAGCAGGACCGTCGTCACGCAGCGCGTACAGCACCGGCAGCGTGTGCACGCCCTCGCGCAGGTCCGTGCCCGGCACCTTGCCGGACTCGTCAGGATCGCTGTCGATGTCGATGATGTCGTCGGAGATCTGGAACGCCGTGCCGACGATGCCGCCCAGCCGGCTCAACCGCTCGATCTGCTCTTCGTCGGCGCCGGAGAACGTCGCCCCGAACCGGCCGGACGCCGCGATCAGGCATGCAGTCTTCTCGTACACGACCTTCAGGTAGTGCTCGACGGAGTCGACGTGCTCGGCCGCGCCGCGGGTTTCACGCATCTGGCCGGTGACCAGCTGGGCGAAGGTGTCGGCGATGATGCGCACGGCGTCGGGCCCGAGCCTGCTGACCAGACGCGAGGCGGTGGCGAACAGGTAGTCGCCGGCCAGGATCGCGATGTTGTTGCCCCAGCGCGCGTTGGCGCTGTCGGCACCGCGGCGGACCTGCGCTTCGTCCATCACGTCGTCGTGGTACAGCGTCGCAAGGTGGACCAGTTCGATGACCGCGCCCGCGACGGTGACCTGCCACGCATCCGGGTCCGGACCCAGCCGGGCTGAGAGCACCGTGAACAGCGGACGGAACCGCTTCCCGCCGGCCTGAAACAGGTGTTGTACCGCTTCGGCCATCAGCTCGTCGGCTTTGCCGAGCTCAGTGGCCATCAGGTCTTCGATGCGGGCGACCCCGTCGCGCACTTCCTGCGCGAATTCGGGATCTCCGAAGTCCACCCCGGCTACCACCGTCGCTGGCGTCCTCACCCTGCCAACATACTGGGAACCATGGATGGTTCGGCGGGCAGGAGCGATGGGCCCACGCCCGAAGGGCAGGGGACGACCGGGGGATCGATGAAGGGGGACGTGGTCGTCGTCGGGGCCGGGCCGGCTGGTTCGGCCGCCGCAGCGTGGGCGGCGCGCAACGGCCGCGATGTCCTCGTCATCGACAAGGCGCAGTTCCCGCGCGACAAGGCCTGCGGCGACGGCCTGACCCCGCGCGCGGTGCTGGAGATGCGCCGCCTCGGACTCGGGCCGTGGCTGGATGACCGGGTGCAGCACCGCGGGCTGCGGATGTCCGGATTCGGGGCCGATGTCGAAATCGAATGGCCGGGGCCGTCGTTCCCGTCAACGTCGAGCGCGGTCCCCCGCACCGAACTCGACGACCGGATCCGCATGGTCGCCGTCGACGACGGCGCGAAGATGATGCTCGGCGTGAAAGCCGTCGACGTGCGTCGTGACGCCTCCGGGCGCGTGGAGGCGGTGATCCTCGACTCGGGCGCCGAGATCGGGTGCGGCGAGCTGATTGTCGCCGACGGAGCCCGCTCGACGCTGGGCCGCGTCCTGGGCCGCGAATGGCATCAGGAGACGGTGTACGGCGTGGCGATCCGCGGCTACATCGCGACGCCGCGCGCGAGCGAACCGTGGATCACCTCGCACCTGGAGTTGCGCTCGCCGCAGGGGGCGGTGCTGCCCGGATACGGTTGGATCTTTCCGCTGGGCAATGGGGAGGTGAACATCGGCGTCGGCGCGCTCGCGACGGCCAAGCGCCCGGCCGACGCCGCGCTGCGGCCCCTCATGTCCTATTACACCGGGTTACGTCGTGAGGAGTGGGGCTTCGTCGGGGAACCGCGCGCCGGCCTGTCTGCACTGCTGCCGATGGGCGGCGCCGTGTCGGGGGTGGCCGGACCGAACTGGATGCTGATCGGCGACGCGGCCGCCTGCGTGAACCCGCTCAACGGCGAGGGCATCGACTACGGGCTCGAAACCGGCAGGCTGGCCGCCGAACTGCTGGGCACCGGCGATCTCACGCAGGTGTGGCCCGCCGTGCTGACGGCGCACTATGCGCGCGGGTTCTCGGTGGCCAGGCGGCTCGCGCTGCTGCTGACGTTCCCGCGGTTCCTGCCGTCGACCGGGCCGCTCGCCATGCGGTCGGAGACGCTGATGAATGTCGCGGTGCGGGTCATGGGCAACTTCGTCACCGACGAGGACGAGGACTGGACGGCCCGGGTCTGGCGCGGAGCCGGCCGCCTGTCGCGGCGCATCGACGCCCGCACACCGTTCAGCTAGTCAGTCGCGCCGACGCCGCTCGCCGAGCTTCAGGGCGACGCGGGTGGGCGCCGGGTCCCGGTTCGTCTGCGCAGAAGCGGTGAGCCCCAAGGCAATCAGTATGTCGGCCGCGGTGACGAACAACCCGATCCAGTACGCCCACCGCATGGTGGGGTCCGGTTGGGACGCGAAGTACAAGACGAGGAAGATCGGGCCGACGATGCCGAAGACGAACATCATGCCCTGAAACATCAAATAGCGCTTGAACGTCTCCATGGCGCAGGCAGAATATCGCGGATGACCGCCGTGTACCGGGCTCCGATGCGATCCCGTCGCGACGACATCGACCCACAGGGATCGCTCGACCGGGCGTTGGCGCTGGGCGTCGTCGGTTTCGGCGACGCGGGTTTTGGCGAGCGGCTGGCTCGTCGCGTGGACCGGTTCGCCGATGTCGAGGATGGGTCCTTCGTGTGGACCCGCGACGCGGATGGTCTTTTCTGGTTAGGCCGTATCGATGGTCCGTACCGCCGTGACGACACCGACGAGGCCTCCGCTGTCGACCTGGTTCATGTGCGGCCGTGCCGCTGGCTCAGCGAGCCTGTCCTCGAACCCGACGTTCCCGCAGCGGTTCTCGCGACCTACGCACGCGGCGGGCGCAACTTTCAGCAAACGCACGACCCCGATGTCGGCCCGCAGTCGGAACGCATCTGGGATACCCGCAGGGATCAGGATTCGTAACCAGGCTAACTGTAAGCCCAGCTAGATGACCTGTTTTCGGCAGCGTGCGGGGATTATCCTGGAGCACAGCGGCGTTCATGTATGCATCGGCGGAAGGAAACCACGATGCTCGGTGTGACGGTTCGATCGGCAGTTGCCGCGATCGCGGTCGCCGCTGCCGCGCTTCTCTCTGCCCCCGTCGCGCCCGCGCTGCCGCAGGGGCCGTGTCAGGACGTGCCTTACGTCGGTGTGTGCACACCGTATCGAGGGGCCACCGGAAAGCCGTCCTCGAACGCCAAGTCCGAACCGCCCCTGCCGGTCGTCAACACCGCCCCTCCGGCGGGCGGCAGCCAGCAAGCGGCAATCGACATCGACGACTAGCCTAGCGATTTCGCGAACCCGCTGACGTCGCGGATTGATGCGTCGAACACCTCGGGCATGTAAGCCCCGCACAGTAGGTCACCGCCATGGCAGGTGCCCGCCACCACCCGGCCGACCGCGGGAACGCCCGCGCGGAGCAGGCGGCGGTAGTAGGCGAGGCCCTCGTCGCGCAGCGGGTCCAGTTCGTTGACCGAAATGACATGTGGCGGAAGCCCGCTGAGCTCCTCGTCGGTGGCGACCGCAGCCCAGCACGTGGCGTCGTCGGCATGGGAGCCGTCAGGGTTGTAAATCGAACCGAGCAGCGCGAGTTGGTGGCGGCTGACGAAATACTCGTCGTTCTCCGCCAGCGACGGCAGGTCCTCGCACTCGTCGAGCCAGCGGTTGGAGATGTACGGGCACTGCGCGTAACAGCCGGCGATCTCGTGCAGCCATCCCTCTCGTTTGGCTTTGTGCGCGACGGTCAGTGTGAGGTTGCCACCGCCGGACTCCCCCGAGACGACCAGGTGACTGACACAAAGTTCTGCGCGGTTGGCGGCCACCCAGCGCACCGCGGCCGCGCAGTCGTTGAGTCCGGCCGGGAATGGGTGCGGTCCGAGTTTGCCGCCGGAGTTGCGGAACTCCACACCGACCACGACAAGCCCAGTGGCGGCGAGGCATTCGCGGATTCTGACGTAACCGATGTCGGCCGCGCTGCCGATCGCCATGCCGCCGCCATGCAGATGGACGACGGCGGGCAGCGGGCCGCCGGCGTCATCCTCTGGGCGGCTGATGTAGAGCATGATGTCGTTGGCGTCCGGTCCGGTGATCGTTGTCGTCGACGTGGTCACCCCGGAGACGGCAGGCAGATCCTTACCCAGCGCCTCGAGAATGGCGCCCATCCCCTCCTCGCTCATGGTCGCGAAGGCGATCCGGTCCTCGAGCGGGGAGTCGACGCTCAGCGGTGCGGCGGGCAGTCGGCCCTCAAGACCGAACTGCGCGAACGCCTTGACCATTCGGGGGTCGGAGCGGGGATCGGTTCCGAGCGTGCGGTCCGGGTCAGCAAGCCGTCCGTACATGCCCAGACCGTAGCGCGCGATCGCGGTACCCGACCGACAATCAGCGCTGGGATTTGGTGGCGGCGTGCAGCGCGACGATGCCCCCGCTGAGGTTGCGCCAGCGCACTGAGGACCATCCGGCGTCGGCGACCTGACGGGCCAACTGCGTCTGATCGGGCCAGGCGCGGATCGACTGGGCGAGGTAGACGTAGGCGTCCGGGTTGGACGACACCGCCCGCGCGATCCTCGGCAGCGCCTGCATCAGGTATTCCTTGTACACCGTCGCGAACAACCGGTTCGTCGGTGTGGAGAACTCGCACACCACCAGCCGTCCGCCGGGACGGGTGACGCGCGCCATCTCGCGCAGCCCCGCTACATGGTCGACGACGTTGCGTAGACCGAAGCTGATCGTCACCGCATCGAACACACCGTCGTCGAACGGCAGTCTCGTCGCGTCACCGGCGACCTTGGGCACATCCCTCGAGGCCCCTGCGGCCAGCATGCCGACCGAGAAGTCCGCGGCCACGCACCACGCGCCCGAAGTGGCCAACTCGACCGTCGACACGGCCGTGCCCGCCGCGAGGTCGAGCACCTTGTCCTGTGGGCCGATGCGCAGTGCTGCCCGCGTCGCTCGCCGCCAGAACCGGTCCTGGCCCAGCGACATGACGGTGTTGGTCAGGTCGTAGCGCCGGGCCACCGCGTCGAACATCGATGCCACATCGCGGGGGTTCTTCTCCAGCGTCGCCCGGCTCATGAGGCAACCGTAGCTGTGAAGATGCTTGAAGCGGGAATGCGGAGTCCGTCTAGGGGAGATATAGGGAGCATGAGCGAAAAGGTTTGGTTCATCACCGGAACGTCGCGGGGCTTTGGGCGCGAGTGGACGATCGCGGCGCTCGAGCGTGGTGACAAGGTCGCGGCGACAGCGCGCAACGTCTCGTCATTGGACGATCTCGTCGAGAGGTACGGCGACGCGTTGCTGCCCCTGGCGTTGGACGTGACCGATCGCGAGGCGGACTTCGCGGCGGTCAAGCAGGCCCACGACCATTTCGGCCGGCTGGACATCGTCGTCAACAACGCCGGCTATGGGCACTTCGGTTTCATCGAGGAGTTGACCGAGCAGGAGGCGCGCAACCAGATCGAGACGAACGTCTTCGGCGCGTTGTGGGTCACCCAGGCCGCACTGCCGTATCTGCGGGCGCAGCGCAGCGGGCACATCATTCAGGTGTCGTCGATCGGCGGGATCGTCGCGTTCCAGAACGTCGGCATCTACCACGCGTCGAAGTGGGCGCTTGAGGGCTTCTCGCAGTCGCTGGCGCAGGAAGTGGCCCCGTTCGGGGTGCACGTCACGCTGATCGAACCGGGCGGCTACTCGACCGACTGGGCGGGTTCGTCGTCTCGACGCTCGACGCCGTTGCCGGACTACCGAGAGGTGCACGAGGAAGCCGACCGGATCCGCAGTCAGCGCGTGGCCAAGCCCGGCGATCCGCAGGCGTCGGCGCGAGCTCTACTCAAGGTCGTCGACGCCGAAAACCCGCCGCTGCGAGTGTTTTTCGGTGAGCTTCCGCTGCAGTTGGCCAGGGCCGACTACGAGAACCGGCTCAAGACATGGGAGGAATGGCAACCGGTCGCCGTCGAGGCGCAGGGCTGAGTCCGGAAGACGGTGCTCGAGATTCGCGGCTGTCAGGCCGCCCAATCTCCTGGAGGCGCGGGCCCACCGGGCTCGCCGGCACCGTCGACGGGCGAGGCAGCGCTCGATGGCGTGTCGCCGGGCTGGCCGACCTCAGCGGGTTCGGTCGGTGCGACGCTGGTTTGCGTGTCGCCGAGCTGGCTGTCGTCAGCCGGTGCGGCGCTCGGCGCAGCGGTGTCGTTGTGGCTGCGACTTTCCTGCTCGTCCGGCGGGCGCAGGAGCCGTTCAGGTCGGTGGTAATAGTTCAGCCGCGCCTGGCCGGTGTCCAGTTCGGGCGGCGGAAGCCATTCGACCTCGCAGCGCTCGTTCATCCGGGTGGACCA
>NZ_LZIK01000047.1:0-596 GCF_001667105.1 Mycobacterium sp. 852002-51152_SCH6134967
GGTGGTGGTTGGGGTTGGAAGGGTTCGTACCAGCGCCATTGGGCGGGTTCGCCGAGGGGTCCGGGGCAGGGCGCGACATCGGGTGGGGGTCCGGTGGGTGTGCGTGCCAACGATCCGGGCTGGAGTGGTTCGCCTTCGCGGGTGGTGACGCGTAGTTGGTGGGCGGGGCCGGTGATGGTGATTTCGCCTCTGTGGTGCAGGCGGTGATGATACGGGCAGACCAGCACCAGGTTGTCCAGTTCGGTGGGCCCGCCGTCTTCCCAGTGCACAAGGTGATGAGCGTGCAGTCCGCGTGTGGCCCCGCAGCCGGGCACCCGGCAGGTGCGGTCGCGGTGCTCGAGGGCTCGGCGCAGCCGTCGGCTGATCACCCGCGTGGTGCGCCCGGCCCCGATGGGTTGGCCGTTTCGTTCGAGCCAGACTTCACAGCCGGTGTCGCACAACAACAACTGCCGGTCAGCGTCGGATAAGACCGGGCCAAGATGGGGCCAGGCGGCGGCCTTGTCGAGGTCGAGGTGCACGATCACGGTGGTGTGCTGGCCGTGGGGGCGCCGGGTGGCTTCGGTGTCCCAGCCGGTGTCCACCAGGCGCAGGAACGC
>NZ_LZIK01000048.1:0-4316 GCF_001667105.1 Mycobacterium sp. 852002-51152_SCH6134967
ACCGGCACCTCCAGCGTCGCCAACTACCAAACCGCACTGCGCTCGGTCACATACCGGAACACCAGCGACACCCCCGATGCGACGCGCACCATCGCCTACACCGTCAACGACGGCAGCACCCTCAGCACGCCAGCAACCAAGACCGTTACCGTCACCGCGGTGAACGACGTACCGACGGTCACCACGACGGCGGGCACCACGAGCTACACCGAACAGGCGGCGCCGACCGAAATCGACACCGGCGTGACGCTTGCCGACCCGGACAACACGACGCTATCCGGCGCGACGGTGTCGATCGGAAACCCGAGTGCCACTGAGACGCTTTCCTTTACCGCGCCCGCGGGCAGCGGCATCACCGGCAGCTACAACAGCACCACGGGACAACTGACCCTGACCGGCACCTCCAGCGTCGCCAACTACCAAACCACCTTGCGCTCGGTCACTTACGAGAACACCAGCGACACCCCGGCCACGACGCGCACCGTCACCTTCACCGTCAACGACGGCACCGCCCCCAGCACACTGCGTACCAAAACCCTGACGGTCACCGCCGTCAACGACGCACCGACGATCACTACGACATCGGGCACGACCACCTACACCGAGCAGGCCGCCCCGACGGCGATCGACACCGGCCTCACCCTCACCGACCCGGACAACACGACGCTGTCGGACGCGACGGTGTCCATCGGCAGCGCGAACCCGACTGAAAGGCTCGCCTTTACCGCTCCGACGGACAGCGGCATCACCGGCAGCTACAACAGCGCCACCGGAGTGCTGACGTTGACCGGCACCTCGAGCGTCGCCAATTACCAGACGGCACTGCGCTCGGTCACCTACGAGAACATCAGCGGCACCTCGGCCGCGGAGCGCACCGTCACCTTCACCGCGGGCAACAGTGCGCCGACGACCAAGACCATCTCCATCGCCGCTGTGAATGACGCACCTACGCTGGACAGTTGCGGCTGCACCGTAACCGCCAACCCGAACACCGCGGCCAAAATGAGTTCGACGATCACCATCAATGATGCCGATGACGCGACGCTCGACGGCGCCACAGTCGCCATTACCTCGGGCTTGTCCTCAGGCGACGTGCTTGCCCTCAACCCCAATCCGCTCAACGGAATCACCGGCACCTACAACGCCACCACCGGGGTCCTCAGCCTGACCGGTAACGCCAGTGTGGGCGATTACCAGACCGCGCTGCGCATGGTCACCTTCACGAGCAACGGCGCCGCCGTCGACACCGAGCGCACGATCGCCTTCACCGTCGATGACGGTGAACGGCAGAGTAATACGATCACCCAGCAAGTCAGCATCGTCGCGGCGAACCAAGCGCCGATCGCGGGCACACCCGTCTACCAAACCGACAGCATCACCGGGGTGATCACCGGATCTGTGCCGTTCACCGATCCCGATGGCGGCGTCCTGGGCTACACGGCCGCGCCCCCGATCCGTGGCACCATCACCATCGACCCCACCACCGGCGCCTTCACCTACACCCCCTCCGACTTGGCCAGGCAGCGGGCGGCCGCGACGGATGCCACCGACGCCGAGAAACAGGACATCATTGTCGTGTTGGCCGACGATGGTCAGTCCGGCGTCACCGCGGTCGGAATTACCGTAGACGTGGTGCCCGCCAACAACGTGACGAACGGCGCGCCCATTGCAGGTACACCCGACGTAGGGACGCCCGGCACGAGCACCGGCACCGTCAGTGGAACCGTAGGGTTCACCGACCCGGACAACGACCTACTCCGTTACACCGTGTCCTCGTTCCCTGAGAAGGGCAGCGTCTCGGTCGACCCCACGACGGGTGAGTTCACCTACACGCCCTACAACTTTCCCGCCTTTGGCATCACTCCGCGGCATGACGCGGCAGCCGACACGGCGACCGTTCAAGACCAGACCGATACCTTCACCGTCACTGCCAGCGATATGCGTGGCCAGACGACGGACGTCGTCGTCATCGTTCCGATCAGCCCGGCGAACTCGAAACCGCAGTTTCAGCCGGCGGCCTCATCGGTCAGCACCGCCGACTCATCGGGTTCGGTCACGGGATCACTGCTGTTCTTCGAGGGCGACAATGACGCACTCACCTTCACGACTACACCACCGACCAAAGGCACGCTCGTCGTCGAATCGAGCACCAACTCCACCACCTACTACTTCACCTACACGCCGGATGAGACCGCCCGGCAGCAGGCAGCCTCACCCACGGCTTCGGCCGGGGACCTTGTGGATTCGTTCGTCTTGACGGCCGACGACGGTCACGGCGGTGCCGTGTCACTCACGGTCGCGGTTGCGATCCTGCCGACCGGCGCGACTCCGAATTCCGCGCCCCGCATCAAGAGCTTCGTCACTGAGATGGGTTCAGACTTCGACGGCATCAATATGATCAGCAGGGATCCCGCCACGGGAGTCACCGCCGGCATTCCGTCGATGCAGGACCCAGACGGCGACAGCCTCACCTTCACCGCAACCCAGCCAGCCAAGGGCACGGTCACCGTCGACCCGACCACCGGCGAGTTCATCTACACTCCCTCAGCCGCGTCCCGACACGATGCCGCACTCGCAAGCGCTACCGACGAGGACACCCGCGACACGTTCAACATCGTCGTCGCAGACGCTCGCGGCAACGCCACTTCGATACCGGTTACCATGCCAATCGGCATGCAGAATGCAAAACCCTTACTGAACAACGTATCTGCCGGAGTTCCCGATGCCTCAACCGGCATCGTCACCGGCCAGGTCACCGCAACCGACCCCGACAGCGACACCATCACGTACGTCGGTCCCACAACCACCGCCAAGGGCAGCGTGGCCGTCGACCGGACCACCGGCGCCTTCACCTACACCCCCGCCGCCGCGGCGCGTTCTTACGCCGCGGCCGCCGACGCCACCGACGCCGACAGATTCGAGACCTTCACCGTGACGGCGTACGACAATCACGGCGGTTACGTCAGCACCGATATCACGGTCGCCATCGCACCGTCGACGGCGCCCAACAACGCGCCCACACAGACCGCACCGACCACCGTCGGTGAGCCGGAGCCCGTTACCGGCGAAGTCTCGGGTCATTTCAACCTGAGCGAACTCGACCGCGACGGAATCACTTACACGATCGAGCCGATAGCCGGTAGCCGCGTCGAGGACGGATACTTCATCGTCGAGGACGGCAGGTTCACATCCGACGGAGTCACCGGGGCTTGGACATTCGTCCCCACCGACGAGCGGCGCCACGAAGCCGCACTCGAGACCGGGGGCCGGCCGGATATCTACTCGTTCAGGTGGACGGCAACCGACAGTCGCGGCGGTGTCGCCTCAGGCGAAGTCTCGGTGCTGATCTCCCCGGCCAATCAGTCGCCGGTGGTCGGTGTGCCGGTCCAAACCACGAATCCCTCGACCGGCGCCATGACCGGAAGATTCACCGCCTACGACCCCGACGGGGACTACCTCGACGTATCGAGCGCCAGCCAACCCGCATTCGGCACCCTGACCACCGAGTGGATCGGAGGTGAGACCTACCAGTGGACCTACACACCCCAAGCCGGCCAACCGTCCCCGTCCGGCTTCACCCTGGTTGTCGACGACGGACACGGGGGCCAAAGGTTCCTCTTCACGCCGCTGAACCCGAACGCGCCGACGGCGACCGATCCGCCGGTGCGCACAGGGCTGAGCACCAACCGGCCCTCCGATACCACTACCGGTGAGATCAGAGGCGTCGTTGCGGTTTCCAACGCCGCTGGTCAGACGTTGACCTACTCCGTCGTTGATGGCACCTCGACCGGGGGAACGGTCAGCCTCGATTCCGCCACCGGCGCCTACGTTTTCGTTCCCAGCGCCGACGCCCGATACCAGGCCGCGGCCGCCGACGCTCCAGCCGAATCGCTGACCGCCAAGTTCACCGTAGAAGTCACCGACGAAAACGGCGAGGTGGTCGAGCTGATTCCGATCGAGGTCCCGATCAGTCCGCTCAACCGTCCTCCGACGACGCAGGTCATCCTGGAGCCTGCGGATCAGTTCGGCACGTTCCGTGGCCGCGTCGTCGTCACCGATCCGGACGGCGATCACCTCACCATCGGCGGGGGCACCACCAGTCGTCTGGGCGGCGATGTCTCCATCTCACCCGGCGGAACCTTCACCTACACACCCGATGTGGCGGTCCGGGTGGCCGCGGCCCAACGTACCGAGACCAAGGATTACTTCTTCGTCTCGGTCACCGAAGAGCACGGCCGAAAGAGCTGGGTCCGGGTCGTCGTCGATGTCCCGCCACTGACCCTGGCTACACCGCCCCCCGCTGTGCCCGCTTACCC
>NZ_LZIK01000049.1:0-71912 GCF_001667105.1 Mycobacterium sp. 852002-51152_SCH6134967
AAGAGACAGGGTGGGGGGGGGTGGCGGCGGCGGGTACGCGGACCCCGGCGGCGGATACGGATCGGGCGGCTGCCCGCCGTAGGACGGCGGTGGTCCGTACGGCGGGGGAGGACCCGGCGGCGTTGTCACGCGGCAACCGTATCGCGGTCACCGCCTTCTAGCTGCGGATCGAACCCCAGCGCTCGTTCTTGGCCATCGCGACGCAGACCACCGACCGCGCCCCCTCCGACCATGCCTGCGCACTCGGATAACCGATCGCGAGCCGAAAGGTCGGCCCCTCGGGGATATTCGGCGCGTAGTCGAAGAACTTCCCACTGCACTGATCGCCGATCCTTCTCAAGGCGTCCTCGCCGGGATACTCCGGCGCATCGGGCGCGCGCAGGACCGCGAACACCTCCCCGTAGTGGGGACCGTCGCAGTCCACTCGCTTTACTTCCTGCGGCAGAACGTCGGACTCACGCGTGCGCACACAATCTCCGAGCCGTAGGAGATCGGCGCGCACCGTCGTCGTCATGCGTGGTTCGACGATATAGAACCAACCGATCGCCGCCAGGGCCCCGACGCCGATCACGACAACCGCGACGATCACCCAGTGCCTAGGACGCACCCGTCAACCGTAATGCCGCATCCACAGCCAGCGCAGGCACATTGAGTGTCTTGGAGGCCAGATCGTGGCGGGCGCCGGTGATCTCGACGACCTCGGCGGGCGCGCCGATCAGGGCGGCGGCGGACCGGAGTTCGTCGATCGATCCGAACGGGTCGGCGGTGCCGTGCGTGAACACCGTCGGTACGTCGATGCGCGGAAGATGTTCGGTGCGTGCGCGTTCCGGCTTTCCGGGCGGATGAAGTGGATACGAGAACAGTGTCAGAACGTCGATGCCGGCCGCCCCGTCGGCCACCGCCATTGATGTCATCCGCCCACCGTAGGAGTGCCCGCCCGCGATGACGGGGCCGTCGGCGAGCATGCGGGCGACGTCGATGGCTTCGATCACTCCCTCCTGGTCGACCTTGGCGGATCCAGACGGCGGGCCCTTGGGCCGGCGGCGCCGGTAGGGCAGGTTGTAGCGCACCGCAAGCCAACCGCGACCCGCCCACTCGTCACAGAGCCTCTTGAGTAGCGGCGCGTCCCTGCTGCCGCCGGCGCCGTGGGTGAGGACGACGACACCGGCGGGGTCGGCGTCGGGTTCGTGGGCAACACCCGCGATCGGTTCGAGGTTCACTCGGTGAGCCTGAACAGCGCCGACACCGGGCCGTGACCGCGTCCCAACGGGTAAGCGGCACGCAGACATTCGGTGACCCAGCGTTTACCGAACGCGACCGCGTCGGGTACCGAATAGCCGTGCGCCAGCGCGCTGGCGATGGCCGCGGCCAACGTGTCACCGGCGCCGTGGTCGTGGCCGGTGTCGATACGCGAGGCGTCGAATTCGTGGAACTCGGTGCCGTCGAACAGCAGATCGGGACTCTGCGCCGACGCCCGCAGGTGGCCTCCCTTGACCAGTGCCCACTGCGGCCCGAGGGCGTGCAGCGCGCGGGCCGCCTCCCGCTGGGATGAGGGGTCGATGACCTCGATATCGGTGAGCAGGCGCACCTCGTCGAGGTTCGGTGTCACCAATGTCGCCAACGGGAACAGTTGTGCCCGCAGTGAATCCAGCGCACTGGGATGCAAAAGGGGATCACCGTGCATGGAGGCGCACACAGGGTCGACGACCAAGGGCACCGAACCGGCCATGCCCTGCGCGCGCCAGGTTTCGGCGACGGTGTCGATGATCTGCGACGACGCCAGCATCCCCGTCTTGGCCGCCTGCACGCCGATGTCGGAGGCCACCGCTTCGATCTGCCCCGCGATGACGTCGAGGGGAATCTCGTGAAAACCCTTGACCCCGACCGAGTTCTGAACCGTGACGGCGGTGACCGCAACCAGGCCGTGAACCCCGAGCAGAGCGAACGTGCGCATGTCGGCCTGGATTCCCGCGCCTCCGCCAGAATCGGATCCGGCGATCGTCATCACCCGCACCGGGGTGGTACGAGGAGGCGGCAGTGGTAGGTAGCTCATGCCAGCGGCAGGTACACGCGGTTGCCGTGTTCGGCGAATTCGCGTGACTTCTCGGCCATCCCCATCTCCATCGCGGCTTCGATCGCCTCCTCGCTGTCGAGCCCGTGCTTGGCAGCATAGTCGCGGACGTCCTGCGTGATGCGCATGGAACAGAACTTCGGCCCGCACATCGAGCAGAAGTGTGCGGTCTTGGCCGGTTCGGCGGGCAGCGTCTCGTCGTGGAACGCGCGCGCGGTGTCGGGATCCAGCGACAGTGCGAACTGGTCGTGCCAGCGGAACTCGAAGCGTGCGCGGGACAGCGCGTCATCGCGTTCCTGAGCGTGGGGGTGGCCCTTGGCGAGATCAGCGGCGTGCGCGGCGATCTTGTAGGCGATGACGCCATCCTTGACATCTTTGCGGTCGGGTAGGCCGAGGTGTTCCTTCGGCGTCACGTAACAGAGCATCGCGGTGCCGGCCTGCGCGATGATCGCCGCGCCGATGGCGCTGGTGATGTGGTCATAGGCCGGTGCGATGTCGGTCGCCAGCGGACCCAGCGTGTAGAACGGCGCCTCCTCGCACCACTCCTCCTCGAGCCGGACATTCTCGACGATCTTGTGCAGCGGTACGTGGCCCGGCCCCTCGATCATCACCTGTACACCATGCGATTTCGCGATCTTCGTGAGCTCACCGAGCGTACGCAGCTCGGCGAACTGGGCGGCGTCGTTGGCGTCGGCGATCGAACCGGGCCGCAGGCCGTCGCCGAGTGAGAACGTCACGTCGTAGCGCTGCAGGATCTCGCACAGCTCATCGAAGTGGGTGTACAGGAACGATTCCCGGTGGTGCGCCAGGCACCACGCGGCCATGATGGAACCGCCGCGACTGACGATTCCGGTAACACGCTTGGCCGTCAGCGGAACGTAACGCAGCAGTACGCCGGCATGCACGGTCATGTAGTCCACACCCTGCTCGCACTGTTCGATCACGGTGTCGCGGTACAGTTCCCACGTCAGAGCGGCCGGGTCGCCGTTGACCTTCTCCAGGGCCTGGTAGATCGGAACCGTGCCGACCGGCACCGGCGAGTTGCGCAGGATCCACTCCCGAGTCGTGTGAATGTCGCGGCCGGTGGACAGGTCCATGATCGTGTCGGCGCCCCACCGGGTGGCCCACACCATCTTGTCGACCTCCTCGGCGATGGAGCTGGTGACGGCCGAATTGCCGATGTTGGCATTGACTTTCACCGCGAACGCCTTGCCGATGATCATCGGCTCGGTCTCGGGGTGATTGTGGTTCGCGGGTATGACGGCCCTGCCCGCCGCGACCTCGTCGCGGACCAGCTCGCCAGGAACTCGCTCACGTGCGGCGATGAACGCCATCTCGGCGGTGATCTCGCCGGCACGGGCCCGCTGCAGCTGCGTCCCGCGGTCGCGGACGACGCCCGGCCGCGCAGGCAAGCCCGCCTGCAGATCGAGGGTCGCCGTCGGGTCGGTATACGGACCCGACGTGTCGTAGAGGTCGAGGTGCTCACCGTTGGTCAGGTGCACCCGGCGCGACGGCACCTTGGCGCCGGGCACCTCGTCGAGCTCTCGATACACCTTCGTGCTGCCCTGGATCGGGCCGGTGGTCACGGACGGATTGACAGGACTGTTCGCGACATGCGTCATTCGAGCTATCTCCCTACGCCGGCATTACCCGGTCAGGTTCGTACGGTCGACGGGCCCACCCGTCCTCTCAGCGCGCTGGTGCGCGCTCCCGTGTGTGGACGCCTGCCACGCTAGCGCAGACGCGGAGGAATCGGGAAGGGGCGACGAGAGAATCGTCGGAACTGGACCGTCGCGGTCACCCCAGTTCGATCAACACCGGGGCGTGATCGCTGGGCGCTCCGATGCGGTCCTTGCCGCTCTTGCGTTCATCGCGGACGATCTCGGCGTGCGTGACGCGGTCGGCGAGCGCGGGTGAGCCGAGGATGAAATCGATGCGCATACCGCGGTTCTTCGGGAACCGCAGCTGTGTGTAGTCCCAATAGGTGTAGACCCCCGGTCCGGGAGTGAACGGCCGCACCACATCGGCGAAACCCGCTTCCACCACCGCGTTGAACGCCTCACGTTCTGGCGCGGTGACGTGGGTGCTGCCCTGGTAGAACTCGACGCTCCAGACGTCCTCGTCGGTCGGCGCGATGTTCCAGTCCCCGACGAGCGCGATCTGCGCGGCTGGGTCATCGGACAACCACTTCTGTGCCGTATTGCGGAGCGCAGCAAGCCATTCCAGCTTGTACGCGTAGTGCGGTGAGCCGACGAACCGGCCGTTCGGCACGTACAGGCTCCACACCCGGACTCCGTTGCAGGTGGCGCCGAGGGCGCGGGCTTCGGCGGCCGCCTCCACGTCGGGCTTGTCGCTCCAGGTCGGCTGATCGTCGAAGCCCACCTGCACGTCCTCGATCCCGACGCGGGACGCGATCGCCACGCCGTTCCACTGGTTGAAGCCGCAGTGGGTCACCTCATAGCCGGCGGCCAGGAAAGGCATGACCGGGAATTGCTCGTCGTTGCACTTGGTCTCCTGCATCGCCAGCACGTCGACCTCGGCTCGCTCGAGCCAGTCGGTGACCCGTTCGACCCGAGCCCGAATCGAGTTGACGTTCCAGGTCGCGATCCGCATGGCTTACAGGCTACGAGCGTCGACATAGCGGCTGCGGTGCTGCGTCTGGAAACCCATCGACCTGTAGAGGCCGAGGGCCACCGCGTTGTCGACCAGCACCTGCGCGTAGCCGCCGGTCGCACCCCGCTGGGTCCCCCACCCCAACAGCGTCGAACACAGTGCGCGCGCCAGACCCTCACCGCGGGTCCGCTCGTCGACCCGCACCGCCGACAGCCCGACCCAGCGCCGGCCGCACGGGGCCGTGGTCACCGCGGCCCTGCCGACGGCCGCACCGGGGATCGTCGCGAATGCGACCTCACCGTCGATGACGGCGGTCAGCACGTCGACAGGCACGGAGCGGCGGTACAGGTGCAGCCATCCGGCGTCGGGCGCCTCGGTCACCGTCACGCGTTCGTCGACCACCTGGTCGCTCAAATCGCTTGTCATGAACTCGGTCTCGAGGTGCGGCGGCTTTTCGATCGGATGGAGCAGCCGATCGGGTATGGAAAGCCACGGCGTCAGTCCCCGCTCGCCGTACCAGCTGACGATCGCCGGAACGGCCCTGGCGTCGGCGTCAAAGCCCAGTGGGACAGCGGAATTGCCGCGGTGTGTGTGGCCTCCCGCGGCGCGCAGCAGCCAACCGCCCAGCCATTCCTGTTCGACACCCGGCCACGCCAGTGCCGCCGCGTGTTCGACGTTGCGGATGTCGGCGGTACGTACGGGTGCCGCGGGCAGCTCCTTGATGGCGACGACATCGTCGACGTCGACCCGTACGACGACCCCCCGTTTCGTCCGAATCTCCAGTGCGGCACCGCTGTCGACGACGTGGCCGACCACGTCGGTCAGCGGCGGTGTCGAACCGGCCGGCCGCCGGTAGCGCACCGTCACGCGCGTGCCGATCGCGGGCAGCCCGGGCACGTTCAGTGACCGAACGGATCGGGGTCCTTACCGGGCATCCACGACAACCCCGGCACCCCCCAGCCGTGCGACTTCAGCGCACGCTTGGCGCTGCGCGCATGCCTGCCGACCAGGCGGTCCAGGTAAAGGAAGCCGTCGAGGTGACCCGTTTCGTGCTGCAGCATCCGGGCGAACAGGTCGGTGCCCTCGAGGATGATCGGATTGCCTTCGGCGTCCAGCCCAGTGACCCTCGCCCAGTCGGCCCGCCCCGTCGGGAACGACTCGCCGGGCACCGAAAGGCAACCCTCGTCGTCGTCGTCCGGATCGGGCATGGTCTCGGGAACCTCGGAGGTCTCCAACACCGGGTTGACGACCACACCGCGGCGGCGGGTGATGCGGCCGCGCACCTCGGCGCAGTCGTAGACGAACACCCGCTTGGACACGCCGATCTGGTTCGCGGCCAAGCCAACCCCGTTCGCCGCGTCCATCGTGTCGAACAGGTCGGCGATCAACTCCGCGAGATCGGCGGGCAGCGAACCGTCCTCGCCGACCGGCACCGGCTCGGTGGCTGTGTGCAGGACGGGATCTCCCACGATGCGGATCGGAACGACTGCCATGGTCGAAAATCTTAGGTCGGCAATCCTTGCTGCCCGACTCGCGGGCATGTCGAACCGCTCATCAGCCCATCACGTGGTTGAATGAGCGCCGAACCACAGCGATGTCATTCAAGTTGTCGGAAGGGTCCAAGAGCCAGATGGACGGCGCGATCGCGCGGACTGAACAATCCGGAGACAACTCTGAACTCTCCGACGGGCTGACTCGGCGCGAGCACGACATTCTCGCGTTCGAGCGGCAGTGGTGGAAATACGCGGGCTCCAAGGAAGACGCCATCAAGGAGTTGTTCTCCATGTCGGCCACCCGCTACTACCAGGTGCTGAACGCGCTCGTCGACCGACCTGAGGCGCTCGCCGCCGATCCGATGCTGGTCAAACGGTTGCGGCGACTGAGGGCCAGCAGGCAGAAGGCGCGGGCGGCACGCCGTCTCGGCTTCGACGTCACCTGAGTTTCCCGGGCCGCGGGGCCCGCTCGATAAGGTGGGCGCAATGAACCAGCGAGATTCGTCGGGGCTGCCCCTGCGCGCCATGGTGATGGTGCTGCTCTTCCTGGGCGTCGTTTTCCTATTGGTGGCGTTCCAGGCAATGGGTTCTGACAGCGACGAGGAGGACGCGCCGCCGCTGGCGACCGCGACCACGACCACCGCGACCACGACGTCGCAGGCACCGGCACCCGCCGATGCCGAGGTCCGGGTCTTCAACATCTCCACCGTTGCGGGCGCGGCCGAGGGGACTGCCGGACGGTTGCGCGAGGCCGGCTGGAACGTCACCGAGACCGGCAACCTCGAACTGGCGGACGTGGCGGCCACCACCGTGTACTTCAGCGACGCGCCCGGCGAGCAGGAGGCCGCAGAAGAGGTGGGACGTCTCCTGGAGGCACCCGTCGAACCGCGATTGCCCGCACTCGCCGAACAACCGCCCGGCGTCATTGTGGTGGTCACCGGTTAGGCTCGTGCACATGTTCAAGACCGTCGCCGCCGCTGCCTTGTTCGCCGTTCCCGCACTCGCCTTGAGCGCCTGCGCGGCGCCCGAGGAGCCCAGCAACGTGCAGGGCACCCCGCCATCCGTCTGGACCGGATCTCCGCCTCCCTCGGCCCCGCCCGGTGAGGGCGGTGGTCACGGCGGTGGGCAGACAGAAGGCCAAGGCCAAGGTCAAGGCGAAGGGCAGGGCGCAGGCGAGACGCTCACCGCCGAATTGAAGCTCGCGGACGGCACACCGGTGGCGACCGCCGACATCCAGTTCAGTGGCGGCTACGCGACGATCAGCGTCGAGACCACCACGCCCGGGAGGCTGACGCCCGGCTTCCATGGCATGCACATCCATCAGGTCGGCAAGTGCGAGGCCAACTCGGTCGCGCCCACCGGTGGCGCGCCGGGCAACTTCAACTCGGCGGGCGGACACTTCCAGGTGCCCGGCCACAGCGGGCATCCCGCGAGCGGTGACCTGACGTCGCTGCAGGTCCGCGAGGACGGTTCGGCCAGGGTCCTGACGACGACCGACGCGTTCACCGCCGAAGAACTCACGTCGGGCGCGGGCACCGCGATCATCATCCACGAGAAGGCGGACAACTTCGCCAACATTCCGCCGGAGCGCTACCAGCAGGTCAACGGTGACCCGCCGCCGGATGCGACCACTCTGGCGACCGGTGACGCCGGATCGCGGGTGGCATGCGGTGTTATCCGTACCGGCTAACAGCCACATCGATTTCGTCGGCTCGCCCCGACCGACGGTCGGGGTCGAGTGGGAGTTCGCGCTTGTCGACGCGACGACGCGGGACCTGAGCAACGAGGCCACCGCGGTCATCGAGGAGCTCGGCGAGAACAACCCGCGAGTGCACAAGGAGCTGCTGCGCAACACCGTAGAGATCGTCACGGGCATCTGCGATTCGGTGCCCGAGGCGATGAACGATCTGCGTTCGACGCTGGTGACCGCCCGCGAGATCGTCCGGGGTCGCGGGATGGAGTTGTTCTGCGCGGGCACGCACCCGTTCGCGAAGTGGTCGCCGGGCAGCCTGACCGACGCCCCCCGCTATGCCGAGCTGATCAAGCGCACCCAGTGGTGGGGCAGGCAGATGCTGATCTGGGGTGTGCACGTGCACGTCGGGGTCCGCTCCGCGCACAAGGTGATGCCGATCAACACCTCGCTGCTCAACCACTACCCGCATCTGTTGGCCCTGTCGGCGTCGTCCCCGTTCTGGGACGGTGAGGACACCGGCTATGCGTCCAACCGGGCGATGATGTTTCAGCAGCTGCCGACTGCCGGGCTGCCGTTCCACTTTCAGTCGTGGGCGGAGTGGGAGCGTTTCGTCTACGACCAGAAGAAGACCGGCATCATCGACCACATGAACGAAATCCGTTGGGATGTCCGGCCTTCGCCGCATATCGGGACGGTGGAGATCCGGATATTCGACGGTGTCTCCAATCTGCGCGAGTTGGGTGCGCTGGTGGCGTTGACACATTGTCTGGTCGTCGACCTCGACCGGCGGCTCGACGCCGGTGAGTCGCTGCCCACCATGCCGCCGTGGCACGTGCAGGAGAACAAGTGGCGCGCTGCGCGTTACGGCCTCGACGCCATCATCATCCAGGATGCCAACAGCAACGAACGGTTGGTGACCGAGGACCTCGACGAGCTGCTCAACCGTCTCGAACCGGTGGCCGCGTCGCTGCACTGTGCCGACGAACTACGGCACGTCGCCGACATCTACGGGGGCGGCGGGTCGTATCAACGTCAACGCCGCGTCGCCGAGGAGCACGACGGCGACCTGCGCGCCGTCGTCGACGCCCTGGTCGCCGAACTGGAGCTGTAGACGTGGCGGCCATCCCGATGTTCCCGCTGCAGGTGGCGATGCTGCCCGGCGAGGAGCTTCCGTTGCGGATCTTCGAACCTCGTTACAGCGCACTGGTTTCGGATTGTCTGGCCACCGAGGACCCGGCGTTCGGCGTCGTGTTGATCACGGCGGGCAGGGAAGTGGGCGGTGGGGACGTCCGCAGCGACGTCGGCGCGCTGGCACACATCGGCGAGGTCGCCGATTTCGGTGACGGCCGCTACCGCCTCAAATGCGCGGTTGGCGAACGTATTCGGGTCATCGAGTGGCAGCCCGACGATCCGTATCCACGCGCAGCGGTAGAACCGTGGCCCGATCAGCCGGGTGAGCCCGTCGAGGCGGACGCGATCCGCGACGTGGAGGACCGCATGGTCGCGCTGTTCGAACGCATCGCCGCCGCACGCGGGGCCGAGGTCAACGGCCGCGAATTCGTGGCGGGTGCGGACGCGTCCGGCGATGCCGGTAAGTGGTTGTACACGTTGACCTCTCGCCTGCCGATGGGGCAGGCCGACCGCTACGCGGTGCTGGCTGCGCCGACCGTCGCCGAGCGGCTGGCTGCGCTGAGCGACGCCGTCGAGACCGTGACCGCAATGGTCGAGTTCCAGCTGTCGGGGGAGTAGCGGGATCCGGGTCCGAAAGATCGGCTCACGTCCGGCGACAGCGGTTGTCAGCAGGTCCGTTGTCCCTCGACGAATACCGTCCGCGGAGTTGTGTCGTCGGGTTCGCCCGCGGCGCACCGGCCGTAGCGTTCCATCAGGTCCGCGGCAGCGATCGAGGCGACGTCCCAACCGTGGTCGGTGAGCCAGTCGGTCACCTCGGTGCGTTCCTCGGTGTACCAGAGGTCCTGTACGTCGAACGCGTCGTCGCTACCGTCGTTGCCGGCCTGCCTGCGGTACTCGGCCAGTTTCTCGCGGCGACTGGCCAGGTACTCCGGATCGAAGAAGTCCGCCCCGAACGACTCGACGGCGATGCGGCTGCCTTGCGCGCTGAGCTTGTGGATCCGTTCGAACAACACGTCTTGTCCGCGTGCGGGCAGATAGGGGAGAAGCCCCTCGGCGGCCCACGCGGTCGGCTCGCTCGCGTCGAACCCCGCGTCCCGCAGAGCCCGCGGCCAATCCTCGCGCAAGTCGATCGGCACCGGGATGTACTCGGCGGCCGGCTGAACTTCGTGTCGACGCAACGTGTCGACCTTGAACGTCAGCACCCGGGGCTGGTCGATCTCGTAGACGACGGTGCCACCGATCCACGGCAAGCGCCAGGCCCGCGCGTCGAGCCCGGCCGCCAGAATCACCACCTGGTCGATGCCGTTGGCGCCCGCGGCGATGAAGAACTCGTCGAACCATTTGGTGCGCGACGCCGCGTAGCCGCCGATCGAGCGGATGCGTTCGGCCATGTGGGCAGAGGGCGGTTGCCAACCCTGTTCCACTGCCGCGTCGACGAACATCTGGGCGTACGGATCGGTGAACAGCGGGCAGTCGGTGTTCTGCTCCAGCGCACGAGACCAGGCCACCCCGAGCGCCGTCGCGCCCACACTCTCGGTGATGCCCCAGCTGTCGTCGTCAGTCCTGGCCATCGGCGCCGCTTTCCGTGTGGTCGGCGAACTCGTCAATCTCGTCCGCGGTCAACAGATCGTCTCGGACGTTCTGTTCCCGATACGCGAGCTGACCAACCCGGTTCGCCACCACCGGTGCGGTGATCACCGTGAACAAGCCGGTGAGTACGAGCATGCCGATATCGGCGTTGCCGCGCAGCCGTATCCCGGCGCCGATGATCACCAGCAGGAGCCCGAGTACCTGCGGCTTGGACGCCGCGTGCATGCGCGTTAACGTGTCAGGGAAGCGGACGATGCCGATCGCGGCGGTCAGCGCGAGCGACGAGCCGCCCAGCACCAGCACGCTCGTGAGGATGTCGAGTCCCGTCATCCTCGCCCTCCGATGGTGCGGGACTTGTCGACGTCGGGGACGCGGAATCGGGCGACGCTGACCGTGCCGACGAAGCTGATCAAAGCCAATGCGGCCATGCCGTAGGTGACGGTGCTGTCCAGGCTGTAGGCGCTCCAGATGCCGATTCCGCACATCGCCACGGCGATGAGCGTGTCGACGGCGACCAGGCGGTCCAGTGTGCTCGGCCCGGCAAGGAGACGGAACATCGTGATCGCGGCGGCGGCGGTCATCATCACCGCGGCGATGACCCAGACGGTGATCATGCGCGCTCCGCCTTCGTATTTCGCTGGGGGCTCATGCTTCGTGCTCCTCGTGCTCGTGCGCGGGGCGCCAGTCCTCGGGACGCTCGAATGTCGCGACCAGCAGCCGTTCGATCACAGCCACCTGGTGGTAGAACGCTTGCAGTGCGCGGTCGGAGCCGACATCGATGACATGCATGTAGAGCAGCCGGCGGGTCTGGTCGATCTCGAGCACGATCGATCCGGGAATCAGGTTGAAGATGACGACCGCCAGCGACAGCACGAGGTCCGACTTCACCGAAAGCTGCGCGCGCAGCACCGCTGACAGTGGTGGTCGGGGTTTCAACGACAGCACCGCGACCTGGACCGAGGACAGCACCAAACGGTAGGCGACCGTGAGGATGAGGCGGATCAGCGACAGCACGTGCACCTTGCCTTCGACCGGCACGGCGGGCAGGGGCAGCAGCCATGTGATCAACGCCGCAACGGCCGCTCCCGAGAGCACATTCGCCGCGGAGAAGTTGCCCCACAGCAGGATCCAGACGAACACCAGCCAGCAGAAGATCCAGACGCGCAGCGCAACGCTTCTCATCGGTGTCCTCTGCTCTTCGCGCAAGCGCTCATCGGTGTTCTCTGCTCTTCGCGCAAGCGCTCATCGCGGCCCCACCACGGCAGTGATGTACTCGCTCCGGTCGAGCACCTCGTTGGAAGCCCTTTCGCTGTAAGCGAATATCGGTCCGGCGAGCACCGTCAGCGCGAGCCCGGCCGCGATCAGCGCACCCGTGGGCCCGACCATCCCCGCCGGCATGTGGCCGACGTGGTCGCGGTCGACGAACTGGATGTCCTCGGGTTCGTCGAGCAACGCCGACGGCAGCGCCGCGGACAGATGCCCTTCGGGCGCGTCCTCGCGCGAGCGCCAGAACGCCTTCGTCCACACCCGCACGACCACGTACAGCGTCAGCAAGCTCGTCACCACACCGCCGGCCACCAGCGTCCAGGCCAGTACCGAGCCGTCCTGCGCGCCGGCCTCGAGCAGCGCGACCTTGCCGATGAAACCGGAGAACGGTGGTATGCCACCGAGATTGAGCGCGGGGATGACGAACACGAAGGCGAGCAGCGGACTGGCTGCCGCCAAACCGCCCAAGCGGTCCATGGTCGACGCCCCGGCCTGGCGTTCGATCAACCCGACGACCAGGAACAGTGTGGTCTGCACCAGAATATGGTGCGCCACATAGTAAATGGCACCGGACATGCCAAGCTGGTTGGACAACGCGATGCCGAACACCATGTAGCCGATGTGGCTCACCAGCGTGAACGACAGCAGTCGTTTGATGTCGCTCTGCGCGATCGCACCGAGGATGCCGATCAGCATCGTCAACAACGCGGCGACCAACAGCACCGGGTCGAGCCCTCCCTCGGGGAACAACAGCGAGTGCGCCCGAATGATCGAATAGACGCCGACCTTCGTGAGCAGGCCGGCGAACACGGCGGTGACCGGTGCGGGTGCGGTCGGATAGGAGTCGGGCAGCCAGGCCGAGAGCGGGAACACCGCGGCCTTGATGCCGAACGCCACCAGCAGCACGGCGAACATCGCCGAACGGACTCCGCCCGACACCTCCTCGAGTCGCACGGAGAGTTCCGCCAAGTTCAGTGTCCCGGTGGCGCCGTAGACGAGGGCGAGGCCGAACAGGAAGATCAGCGACCCGACCATCGACACCATCACATACGAGATGCCTGCGCGGACACGGTCCTTGCTGGCTCCGACCGTCAGCAGCACGAAGCTCGCGGCCAGCAGCACCTCGAAACCGACGAAAAGGTTGAACAGGTCACCGGCGAGGAACGCCATGCAGACGCCGGCCGACAACACCAGGTAGGTGGGCATGAAGATCGACACCGGTTGGCGTTCGTCACCGTCGCGGACACCCTGTCCGATGGCGTAGAACACCACGGCCAGCAACACGATCGCCGAGACGACGAGCATCAGCGCCGACAACCGGTCCACCACCAGCGTGATGCCCAGCGGACCCATCCCGGGCACCGACTGTCCCCAGCCGCCGACGTGGAGCACGAGCGTGCCGTCCCTGTCGGCGAGGTAGAGCAGCGCGCCACACACCGCGACGACGACAGACAACACGACGAGGGTGAGGAGCCGCTGCAGTCGTGGCCGCCGGCCCGCGATCAGCGTTGCCGCCGCGCCCAGCGTCGGGAGCAGGACGGGCAGGGGTATCAAGGTGGCCGCCAACGTCATGCGCAGTCCGCCTTCACTAATCGCCCCCGCATCACTTCGATCCTTCGTAACCGGGCAGGGCGTCCAACTCGTCGGGTGCATCGGTGTCGCGGGCGGCTTCAGGCTGGGGTCGGTCCTCTTCGACGGCGGCGATGTCCTTCGAGGCCAACTCGGAGACCTTGGCATCCTCGGGGTCGTCGCCCACTTCCTCGGCGGTGGTCAACCGATAGGTCCGGTAGGCCATCGCCAGCACGAACGCCGCGACGCCCATCGTGATGACGATCGCGGTCAGGATCATGCCCTGGGCCAACGGATCCGCGGTGGTGGTGTGCTCGTCGCTGCCCCGGCCCCAGATTGGGGGCTTACCGGCCGGGCCGCCGGCGATGAGGATCAGCAGGTTGATTGCATTGCTGATGAGCAACAGCCCCAGCAACATTCGGGTCAGGTTGCGCTCGAGCAGTAGGTAAACGCCTGCACTGGTGAGCCCGCCGAGCAGGATGAGGGGCACGAGCGAGGTGGTCATTGCGTAGTCACCACCGTCTTCTGCTCCTGGCCCAACTCCACGTCGATGCGGGCACCGAGGCTACGCAACACGTCGAGCACCAGACCCACGACGATGAGGTACACCCCGAGGTCGAAGAACAACGCGGTGACGAACTTGACAGTGCCCAACACCGGCACGTCGATCTCGATCAGCGCCGACGACAGCGCGGGCGCCCCCACCAGCAGCGAGGCCAACGCGGTACCGGCACACAAAGTGAGGCCCGCGCCCAGGATCTTGCCCGCGTCCAGCGGCAGTGTCTCACCGAGTTCGTAGCGACCGCCGGCCAGATACCGCAGCACCAGCGCGAGCCCGGCGGTCAATCCACCGGCGAATCCGCCGCCTGGAGTGTTGTGTCCCGCGAAGAAGAAGTACGCCGACAGGACCATGATCAGCGGGAAGATGACGCGGGTGGCGACCTCGAGGATCAACGACCGGTGCCGCGGGTCACGCAGTTCGCTGCCGCGCAGCCAGGTGATGTCGCCGGCCGCCGGGCTGGTGTTCACGATTGCCGGTAGCCGGCCGATGTCGGGCTGACCCGCATCCGAGACCCGCGGCGGTGCCCCGAACCTCCTGTGCCGGAACACCATCGAGGCGACGCCGGTCGCCGCGACCACGAGCACCATGACTTCGCCCATGGTGTCCCAGGCCCGGATGTCGACCAGTAGCACGTTGACGGCGTTGGCGCCGTGGCCGCGGTAGTACGCCGCCTCGGGGATCAACGAGGCGATCGGAGTTCCGGTGCGCGCGGCCATCGCGTACACCGCCAAGGTGGTCACGGTCGCACCGACCGCCAGTGCCAGCGCCGCCCGCGGCCACCGGTATCTGCGGATGTGGACCCGGTCGGCTTCGGCGGGCAACGTGCGCAGCACCAGGACGAACACCACGAGGGTCAACGTCTCGACCAGGAACTGGGTCAGGGCCAGATCCGGTGCGCCGTGCAGCGCGAAGATCACCCCGCACCCGTATCCGGTCACGCCGACGAGCAGCACCGCCGCCAGGCGGTTGCGCATCACCAGAGCGCCGAGCGCGGCGGCCAGGATGATCAGACCGATCACCACCTGAAGCGGTGAACCCCACAGCCTGAACTGCGGGTGGTCGCGCGCACCCACCGCGAGCGCGATGGTGGGCACCAGCACCAGCGTCGACAGGATCGCGGCCTGGGTGGCCGGGATGGAACCGCGCTGGGTGACAGCGGTGAGTTCCACCGCCCACAGGTCGAGCCGGCGTATCACGGCGTCGTACACGTGGTCGGCGTTGCCGAGTGGTTCGCGCATCGTGCGGAACCGGCGCAACCGTTCGCGGCCGACGAAGGCCGCCACGCCGGTGGCGATCACCAGCACCGACAACAGCAGCGGCACGTTCACGCCGTGCCACAGCGCGAGGTGGTACTCGTTGTTGCCGCCGGGCACCGTGTCGGCGTAATCCCCCAGCACATCGCCGACCCCGACGGGCCAGATCCCGAAGGCCAGGCCCGCGGCCGCGAGGATGCCCGGCGCGATCATGAACGTGCGCTCGGGCCGGTGCATCTCGGCGACGCGGGTGCTCGGCTCGGGGCGCCCCTTGCGGCCGAACGCACCGAACAGGAAGCGCAGGCTGTAGATGGTCGTGAACACCGAGCCGATCACGACGCCGACCAGCACCACCGGGGCGAAGACCCCGAGGGTGGGGGTATGCAGCACGGTGGCCAGGTCGGTTTCCTTGGCGACGAAACCGAAGAACGGGGGCAGCGCCGCCATGCTGGCCGATGCGCCGACGGCGATGACGAACAGCGGCCGCGCCTTGGCGCCGAGCCAGGCCAGTCTGCGGATGTCGCGGGTGCCGGTGGCGTGGTCGATGATGCCGACGACCATGAACAGCGCCGCCTTGAACATGGCGTGTGCCACCAGCATCGCCAGTCCGCCGAGCATCATGTCGCTGCCGCCGGTGCCGACCATGACCGTGATCAGCCCCAGCTGACTGACCGTGCCGAAAGCCAGGATCAACTTCAGGTCGTACTCGCGCACCGCGCGCCAACCGGCCAGCATCATGGTCAACAGGCCGAGCGAGACCACTATGGGCCGCCACACCGGGGAGTCGGCGAAACTGGGGCTCATGCGCGCGATCAGATAGACGCCGGCCTTGACCATCGCCGCGGCGTGCAGGTACGCGCTCACCGGGGTCGGTGCGGCCATCGCGCCCGGCAGCCAGAAGTGCAGCGGCACGATCGCCGACTTCGACAGCGCGCCGACGAGGATGAGCACCAGCCCGACCGACGCCGCCACCCCCGTCGGCGGGGATTCAAGGAGTTCGGAGAGCAGGTAGGTGCCCGCCATGTTGCCGAGCACGATGATGCCGACCAGCATGGCCAGGCCACCGAACGTCGTGACCAACAACGCCTGGGTTGCCGCCCGCCTGCTGGTCAGGCGTTCGGCGTAGTGGCCGACCAGAAGGAACGACAGCACCGAGGTGATCTCCCAGAACACGTAGAGCATCAGCAGGTTGTCGCTGGTGACCAGCCCGAACATCGCGCCGGAGAACGCGACCAGTTCGGCGGCGAAACTCGGCAACCGGTTCTCGATGCGGCCGTCGTGGTGGTGGAAGTAGTCGGCGCAGTAGAAAAGGACCAGCGCGCCGATGCCGAGAACCAGCACGCTCATGATCGCGGCGAGCGTGTCGAAGCGCAGCGTGATGTTCATCGACAGCTCGGGCACCCACGGCACGTCGACGGTGCTCGACCCCCCCGCGGACGGCCAGTTCTGCGCCACCCACACCAGGGACAGAAGCGGCACCATCGCCAGCGGATAGAAGGCCTTGCGCCCCCACTTGTGGACAAGCAGGGGCGCCAGCGCGGCGGCGACCGCGTGTGCGAGCAGGACGGCGAGCAGGGCACTCCGATCGGTTGTGTTGGTCAGCACGCGGCCGCCAACCGGAGAACTTATGGTCGGGGTGTCAGCCGAGTAAGGCTTCGGATTGCATTCTACGTGGGCCGATCGGGGCTACTATGCCCCGTCGTTGACACCACCGACCTCGCGGTGGTCGGTGCCTGCCGGACCGCACCGGAGCTCAGAAGTACCGCAGCCACACATATACCCAGGCCAGCAGGGTGCTGAGCAGCGTGACGACGATGCCGTAGCGGGAAAACTGCCAGAAGCTGATTCGGTGGCCGGCACGCTGGGCGATGCCGATCGCCACGACGTTCGCGCTTGCCGCGATCGCGGTGCCGTTGCCGGAGAAGCAGGCCCCCAGAGCGAACGCCCACCACAGCGCCCGCCCGGTCGCGGCATCGGGCGCCTGTGCCGCCATGTCCTCGACCACCGGCGCCATCGTGGCCGTGTACGGGATGTTGTCGACGAACGCGCCCAGGACGGCGGAACCGAACAGCAGGCCGGTGGCGGCAAGGAAGAAATCGTCGCCGAACAGATTGACCGCCGCATCGCCGATCCAGCCGATCACCCCGGTGTGCACGAGGCCGGCGACCATGACGAAGAGCCCCATGAAGAACACCAGGGTCGGCCACTCCACCTCGGGCAGAACCTCGTTGACGTCGACCTTGGTGACCAGCAGCATGATGCCCGCGCCCAGAAGCGCGACGATCGACGGTGCCACGTGCAGCACCGAGTGAAAACTGAACCCGACGATGACCAGCGCGAGCACCGCCATCGACCGCACCAGAAGGCGAAAGTCCTTGATGGCCCGTCGTTCCTGCAGCGCCATCACCTTGTCGACGCGCATCTCGCTGGCGCGCAACTCCGTCCGGAACAGCACCTTGGTGAACAGCACGAACAGCACGAAAATGATCGCCACGATCGGTGCCATGTGGATCAGGAAGTCGTTGAAGGTCAACCCCGCCCGGCTGCCGATGATGATGTTGGGCGGATCGCCGATCAGCGTCGCCGCACCGCCGATGTTGGACGCCAGCACCTCGGCGATGATGAACGGCTGCGCGGCGATCTCCAACCGGTCGCAGATGACGAGCGTCACCGGGGCGACGAGCATGATGATCGTCACGTTGTCCAGCACGGGCGAGGCCACCCCGGTGATCACCATCAGCATCACCATGAGCCGAAAAGGTTTGCCCCTGGCGCGTTTTGCGGCCCAGATGGCCAGGAAGTCGAAAATGCCGGTCTGTTTCACGACTCCGACGATGACCATCATGCCCAGCAGCAGGAAGATGACGTTCCAGTCGATGCCTTCGTGTTCGGAGTAGAACACCTCCTCGCCGGGCGCGAGACCCAGAAGGGTCATCAGCCCGCCGGCGACCAGAACCGTCGTGACCTTGTTGGCGCGTTCTGTGGCCAGAAACCAAAAGGCGACGACGAAGATCGCTAGCGCCAGAAGCGGAGCCAGCACCGAACCGACGGATCAGTCGCTGGGACCGGCCACGGCCAAGCTGGTGAGCAACCGCTCCAGGGTCACCGCGCCGACGAGCTTGCCGCCGCTGTCGACCACGGCGATCAGCGGGCTGCGCTTGGTCGCCATCACCGTGGCGATCTCGAGCAGGGTGGCATCGGGTGCGACGGTCACCGGTTTGGCCACCGGCGTCGGCAGGCAGTCACCGACCGTCAGCCTGCCCGGCCCGTGCCAGAACAGGTCGGCGTGGATCTCGTCCACGGTGCGCACCAGGGCGGGGTCGTCGCGGTAGGACTCCGGGATGGTGAGTCGCAGCACCTGGGTGCCCGGCAGCACCGCGACGGGGTTGCGGTCGTCGTCGACCACGACGAGTCCGGGCAGTCGGTTGACCACCATCAGCTGCACGGCCTTGGACACCGGATCATCCATGCGGACCGTGGGAGGGGTCACGGCGATCTCATGTGCTTGCATGACTTCGTTCCATCCGGTCCCGGGGGTGTCGGCGGTAAGTGTCATCGTCCTCGATCTCCGTTCAGTTCGTGGACTCTCCGACGTTGTGTGAGCATCTCGGCCAGCCGTTCGGCGTCATCCGGGTCGAGGACGAGCTCCCACCCGGGCGCGTCGAAGCCGCAGCTGTCGGCGACGAACAGGTGGCGGACGCCGTGGTCGTCGATGATCAGGCTCAGCTGCTCGCCGTGCCGGGTGGTCATCTGGTGTACTGCTCGGTCGGCCGGCTCCGCGGTTCGAGAGTCATGCATGGTGAGGAAAGTTTCTGCGCCCGACGGCGGGCGCACCATCAGGGCTGACACCCATTCGGCGGGGGCGGCGCAGTGTATGGACAAATCCCGATCGGACGGTCCACGCTGGGAGCATGAAACGGGCGCGCACGCCGGCGACCGCGCTGTTTCGGCGGGTTTTCCTGATCAACGGGCTGATCTTCGCGTTGGGCACGTTGGCCCTGGCGCTCTCACCCGCAACCGTGTCATCGCGCATCAAGCCGACCGAGGTTCCAGTGCTTCTCATCGGGTTGGCGGTGATCTTGACCGCCAACGCGCTGCTGTTGCGCTCGAGTCTCGCCCCGCTCGACCGGCTCGCGACCTCGATGCGCAGGGTCGACCCACCGCGCCGAAGCGACCGCGTCGACCACAGCGGCAACGGCGACCTGCGCCACCTGATCGCGTCGTTCAACACGATGCTGGACCGGCTCGAAACCGAACGCACCACGGCGAGCGCGTCGGCGTTGGCCGCGCAGGAGAACGAACGCCAGCGCATCGCGCGCGAGTTGCACGACGAGATCGGTCAGACGTTGACGGTCGCGCTGTTGCTCCTCAAGCGCGCGGTGGACCGTGCACCCGCCGAGATCCACGGTGAGCTTGCCGACACCCAAGACGCTGTGCGCGCAGGCCTCGACGAGGTCCGCAGCATCGCGCGGCGCCTGCGGCCCGAGGCTCTCGAAGACCTCGGCCTGCACAGCGCGCTCAACTCGCTGTGCACCGACTTCACGAACGCAACCGGTTTACCCGTCGTCAAACACATTGTGCTGCAAGCAGATCGGTTGAAACCCGACGTCGAGCTGGTGTGCTACCGCGTCGCTCAGGAGAGCCTGACCAACATCGCAAGGCACGCAGGTGCCACCAAGGCGTGGCTCGACCTGCACACCACCGCTGATCGGTTGACGATGCGCATCGCCGATGACGGCGTCGGCGGGGTGGTCAGTGAGGGGGCCGGGATCAACGGCATGCGTGAGCGCGCACTGCTGGTCGACGGCGACCTGACGATCACCTCACCGGCCGGTGAGGGCACCGAGGTGCTGCTGGCGATCCCGTCGCGGCGGTGCTGGTGATGCTCGCGCAACCGGCCCGCATCCTGCTGGCCGACGATCACGCTCTGGTGCGCAGCGGGTTGCGGATGATCCTCGACGCCGAGTCCGACCTGCAGGTGGTGGCCGAGGCGGCCGACGGTCACGAAGCGCTGGCGGTTCTCGAGAACACCCCGACCGACCTGGCCATTCTCGACATCGCGATGCCGCGCATGACGGGCCTGCAGGCGGCGCGGGAGATGAACCGGCTGCACCCGCACGTCCGGATCCTGATCCTGTCGATGTACGACAACGAGCAGTACTTCTTCGAGGCGCTCAAGGCCGGTGCATCCGGTTACGTGCTGAAATCGGTCGCCGACCGCGACCTGCTCGAGGCGTGCCGGGCCACCCTGCGCGGGGAGCCGTTCCTGTACGCGGGAGCGGTGACGGCGCTGATCCGGGACTACCTACACCGCGCACGGCAGGGCGACGGGCTGCCCGACACCATCCTCACGCCGCGAGAGGAGGAGGTGCTCAAACTCATCGCCGAGGGCTACTCCTCGCGCGACATCGCCAACACGTTGGGCATCAGCGCCAAGACCGTCGACCGGCACCGGACGAACCTGCTGGCCAAGCTCGACCTGCAGGATCGAGTTGCGTTGACCCGCTATGCGATTCGTGCCGGGTTGATCGAGCCGTGACGGCGTTGGCACGGCGCGGGCGCTAACCCGTACCGCACCGGAAGCGCGTGGCCCAACAACCCGACCCCCGCGCCGAGGATCGGCCAGACCGGCCAGAAGTACCACGCACCCGCGGTGAGGCCGACTGCCAACCACACCGTCAGCACGATCGCGACCATGGCCAGGTAGCCGGCCAGGTGGACCTGAACACTGCGACGGGCCAGCTGCCTGCGAGCCTCCCGGCGGCGGGGGTCGTTGCGCCTGAGGCGCTCGACGGGCAGATCGGCGGTGAGCTCGTGCAATTCCGGGCGGGTCGTGGCGGCAAAGGCGGCCTGCAGCCGCGCCTCGTACTCCGGCATCGCGAGGTAACCCTGCGCGAGGGCCTGGCCGAGTACGTCGGCCGTCTTCTCCCGGTCGGGGTCTCCGGCGCGGACGACCGGTGCGATGGCGGGCATGCCGACCTCCTCGATCTTGACAATGACAAGTTATCTCGACTATGCCGCATGAACTTGCCATTGTCAAGATGCCTCCCCTTGTCCCGCGAACGTGGGTTACCCGCACGCGTCCGGGGCGTTTGACGTGCGTCAAGCCCACTCTCGGGGAGGGATGCGCGCGCGTCGGGTGCGCGCCGGTCGAGCACGCGGCGGCGGAAGTAACTGCGGCGGCGAAAGGAACTGCGGCGGCGAAAGGAGCCGCTCGCGGGCGAAAGGGCCAGCGGGCGGAAAGGAGCCGCTCGCGGGTGAAAGGTCAGCGAGCGGCCGAGAACGCCCGCAGCGATTCGACCTGCGCCGCGTCCAGCGATGGGCGCACCGCCTCGCGTGCGGCCGCGACGTCCTCGGCGGTGACGTCTGCGGCGTCGATCGAGCGCCGCATCGCGGTCAGCGCCGCCTCGCGCAACAACGCGACGCAGTCGGCGGCGCTGTAGCCCTCGAGTTCCCCGGCCAGGGCGCCGAGATCGACATCGTCGGCGAGCGGGACGGACTTGCCCGCCGTGCGCAGGATCTCGCGACGGGCCTCGGCGTCGGGCGGTTCGACGAACACCAGCTTCTCCAGCCGGCCGGGTCGCAGAAGCGCCGGGTCGATCAGATCGGGCCGGTTCGTCGCACCGACCACCACCACGTCGCGCAGCGGTTCGATGCCGTCGAGTTCGGTCAGCAGCGCCGCCACCACGCGGTCGGTCACACCAGAGTCGAAGCTCTGCCCGCGCCGCGGCGCCAGCGCGTCGATCTCGTCGAGGAACACCAGCGACGGGGCCGAGTCGCGGGCACGCCGGAACAGTTCGCGCACAGCCTTTTCCGAAGAGCCGACCCATTTGTCCATCAGCTCAGCGCCCTTGACGGCGTGCACCGACAACCGCCCCGAACTGGCCAGCGCCCGCACCACGAACGTCTTGCCGCAACCGGGTGGGCCGTAGAGCAGCACCCCGCGCGGCGGCGCCACGCCGAGACGCTGAAACGTGTCGGGGTGCTGCAGCGGCCACAGCACCGCCTCGGTGAGCGCCTGTTTGGTGTCGGCCATGTCGCCGACGTCGTCGAGCGTCACCGAGCCGACCGACACCTCTTCGGTGGCCGAGCGTGACAGCGGGCGGATGACGGTCGTCGCGCCCAGCGCATCGTCCTGGATCAGGGCGGGCGGCTCACCGTCGGCGCTGGCGCGCGCCGCCGCGCGCAGCGCCGCCTCGCGGACCAGCGCGGCCAGGTCGGCGACCACGAATCCCGGTGTGCGCTCGGCAATCTCGTCGAGGTCGAGGTCCTTGGCGGGCACCTCGCGCAACAGCACCTCGAGCAGCTGCTTGCGGATCGCGCCGTCGGGCAGGCTCAGCCCGAGTTCGCGGTCGCACAGGTCGGGCGCGCGTAACCGGGCGTCGACGTTGTCTGGCTGCTGCGACGTCGCGACGAACGCCACACCGCGGGTGGCGACCGCGTTGCGGAGTTCGGTGAGGATCAACGTGGCCACCGGTTCGGCGGTGGCCGGCAGCAGCGCGTCGATGTCGGTGATCAACAACACGCCGCCGCCGTCGCGGACTGTCGCCACCGCCGACACCACCCTTGCGATCCGGTCCTCGGCGCGTAGCGAGCCGACCTCCGGTCCGTCGAGTTCGACCAGTCGCCGGTCGGCGCAGACCGCGCGCACCAACGCTGCCTTGCCAACACCGGCCGGGCCCGACACCAGGACACCCAGATTGGCTGTGGCACCGAGGGTTTCAAGAAGTTCGGGGCGGTCGAGCGCGAGCTTGAGCCATTCGGTCAGGCGCTGCGCTTCGGCCTGAGAACCCTTGAGGTCGTCGACGCTCAGCGCCGGCTGCGATGTCTCCGGTGCGGTCACCACTGCCTGACCGATCGCAGCGTCCGAAGCGGGTGCGACGGATCCGCCCGGAGAGCCGTCGGCCCAGCAGACCGCCGAATTAGGTTGCACGCTCACGGGTCCCGCGGGATCGGTGCCGGTCACCGTCAACAGTTCGGAGGTCCAGGTGATGCCGACCGACGAGGCAAGCGCCGCGGTCGCGCGCGAGGATGGGATGTCGGGTCCCAGCTCCCGCGGCAGCAGCGACACCGTGTCACCGACCGTCATCACCTTGCCCAGCAACGCTTGTCGCAGCGTGGCCTGCGAGATCGACTGACTGGCCAGCCGCGAGCCCGACAGCGTCACCGATCGGGCGCCGTAGACGGTCACGGGCGCGACGAGCACGGTGGTGTCCTCGCGCAGCCCGGCATTGGACAGCGTGACGTCGTCGAGCAGCGCGGTGCCGGCGGGAACACCGGTGGGTGCCTCGGCGGCCACCGCGGCGGTGGTGCGCGAACCGGTCAGCGACACCGCATCCCATTCGCGGATGCCCAGCGCGGCAATGGCTTCCGGATGCAGGCGCACTACACCCCTGCGCGAGTCGAGCGCCGAGGTGTTCAGCCGCGCGGTCAGCGTGAGGTGCGCCCGGGGGGCCGGGCGGTCGGACTGCAGTTCAGTCATGTCGGGAGCCGGGTCTGCGCAGTCCCAGTCGCATCACCGACCGGCGGTGCGGCTGGGCCCGGCGGATGGCCCGCCGGGCGGCACGCTGCTGGCGTGGTTTGTCGTCCCAGACTTCGGGGTGCGCTGCCAGGAACCGGCGGGTGCGGATGGCGAACGGGATGTGTAGGACGTAGGCGGCGATGATGATCAGGATCACCAGGTAGCCATAGAGGATCGCGGCGGCCACGCCGATCGCCACGAACGCCAGCAGCGGCGCGACCATGTTGGGCGGCACCGAGAACGTGTGGATCTTGCGCATCGGGATCGTGCTGACCACCAGCGCCGAGACGCCGAGCATCCAGATGACGACGGCGGGTTCGGAGGTCCACCAGCCGTCGCCGAACTGCATCTTGGCGGCCAGCGGACCGATCGCGCCGATCGCACCTGCCGGCGCGGGCATACCCACGAAGTACTTCTTCTCGTAGTCCGGTTTGTCGACGTCGAGCATCGCGTTGAACCTGGCCAGGCGCAGCACGATGCACACCGCGTACACCAGCACCACGATCCAGCCGACCTCCGACTTCGACAGCAGCGTGCCGTACACGATGAAAGCCGGTGCGACGCCGAAGTTTACGGCGTCGGCGAGTGAATCGATCTCCTCGCCCATCTTCGACGTCGCCTTCAGGGCGCGCGCGATGCGGCCGTCGAGCGCGTCGAGTATCGCGGCGACCGCCAGAAACGCCATCGCCTCGGTCGGCCGGTCGTCCAGCGCCATCTTGACCGCACTCAGCCCCAGGCAGATCGCGGCAACCGTCATCGCGCTGGGCAGGATGCGCAGGCTGACGACGGAGCGCTTGATGCGGGGCCGGATCATGCCGGAGCCATCCGGCCGGCGACATCGGACTCCAGTTCGGCCAACACCGTCTCACCCGCCAGCGCGCGCTGTCCCACCGTCACCAGGATGCGCGATCCGGCGGGCAGGTACGTGTCCAACCGCGAGCCGTAGCGGATCAGCCCGTAGGTCTCGCCGATCGCCAGTTCGTCGCCCACCTTGGCCTCACACACGATGCGCCGCGCCACCAGGCCGGCGATCTGTACGGCAATCACCTCGACGCCGCCGGCGGTGCGGATCAGCACGCTGTTGCGCTCGTTGTCCTCGCTGGCCGCTTCCAGTTCGGCCGAGCCGAACAAGCCCGGTCGGTGCTCGACCGCGACGACCTCACCGCTGATCGGGGCGCGCTGCACATGCGCGTCGAACACCGACAGGAAGATGCTGATGCGGGGCAATGGTGTTGGGGGCAAACCGAGTTCGGCCGGTGGCGCAGCCTCCTCGATCAGGCAGATCAAGCCGTCGGCGGGGGCGACGACCAGACCGGGCCGGGTGGGCGGTACGCGCGGCGGGTGGCGGAAGAACGCGGCGTTGGCGGCGGCCGATGCCAGCCCGGCACCGCGCAGCCACGGGTTCCGGCGCCCGAGCGCGGCCAGCGTCAGGCTCGCGCCGACGAACGGCAGCCCCGCCGGATGCATCGGGGGGATCGTGGTACGGGCCAGCGCCAAGAGCCGCGCGGGGCCGGATTTCAGGTCGGGGCGTCTGGCCATCGTCCCGCGATTCTACGGGCCGGGTGCGCGACGCGGCATGCGCCGCCTAACCTCCCTGCTCCCCGAACTGCTGGCGAAACTGAAGATGTGTGCGACGAAACGCCGCAATTTCGTGCAGAGCCTCAGTTTCGGCGCGGAAAGACGGAAGCCGGAAAAGGAAACTCAGGTCAGCTCAGGTCAGGTCCCACACCTGGACCGGTGACCCGGCCGAGAGGGCGTCGACATCCTCGGCGATCTCGAGCAGACAGTTCGCCGAGGCCAGCCACCGCAGGTGGTGTGAGGCCGGCGGTCCGTAGCTGGTCACCGTCCCGGCGGCCGCATCCAGCACGCCGCGACGGAACTGGCGCTTTCCGCGCGGCGAGGTGAGGTTCTCGGTCAGCACGGCGTCCCGGCGTGGCCGGGTGGGGTTCGGCAGCCCCATCGCGGAGCGCAGCGGCGCGCGCAGGAACACCTCGAAGGAGACCAGCGCGCTGACCGGGTTGCCGGGCAGCGTGACGATCGGGACGTCCCGCCGCGGTGATGCGGGCGAGCCCGCGGCGGTGATGACGCCGCAGCCCTGCGGCATGCCCGGTTGCATCGCGACCTTGACGAAGTCCACCGACCCGCCGTGGCCCGATGTCGCAGGCGTCGGAGCTCCGAGCGCATCCTTGACGACCTCGTACGCGCCCGCGCTCACCCCACCCGTCGTGATGATCAGGTCGGCGTCACCGGTGTGCTCCGCAAGGGCGGCGCGGAACGATTCGACGTCGTCGCCGGTCATGGGGGAGGCCACCACGTCGGCGCCGGCGTCGCGCAGCGCCGCGGCGAGCATCACCGCGTTCGATTCGTAGATCTGACCGGGTGCCAGGGGTGTGCCGGGTGCGACGAGCTCGGTGCCGGTCGACATCACCAGCACGCGCTGGCGCGGTATCACCGTCAACTCGGCAAGACCCAGTGCGGCGGCCAACCCGAGCGCGGCCGGTGTGACGAGCTGGCCCGCGCGCAGCACGGCAGTACCGGCCGTGACGTCCTCACCCGCGCGCCGGATGTGCTGGCCGTCTCTGGCGGCTGCGCGGATCTCCACGGTGTCGGTCGCCGCGTTCGTCGCCTCCACCGGCACCACCGCAGTCGCGCCGGTGGGAAGCATCGCTCCGGTCATGATCCGGTGCGCCGCACCGGGGTTCAGCGTCAGAAGGTCAGTACGGCCGGCGGGGATATCCTCGGCGACGGGCAACCGGACCGGGTTCTCGGGCGTGGCCGAAGCGACGTCGTCGACCACGACGGCGTAGCCGTCCATCGCGGAGTTGTCGAAGCCGGGCAGCGACATCGGCGCGACGACGTCCTCGGCCAGCACCAAGCCCAGCGCGTCGGCGATAGGAACGCTGACCGCTGGACGGGCGGTGATCAACGCGGCGACGACGCGCTGATGCTCTTCGACGGTCCGCATCAGACGGGGTACGTGACGCCGGTCAGTTCCTCGGACATGGTCCACAACCGGCGCTGTATGTCTTCGTCGTGCGATTGTGCGCTCGAGGCAACGAGTTTCGGATGACCCTTCACCTCGCCGATACCGTCGGGGCCGTAGTACTGCCCGCCCTGCACGCGCGGGTCGGTGGCGGCGCGAAGCGTGGGCAGCGCACCCTTGTCCGCGGGTTGGGTGAAGATCTTCCACACGATGTCCGGAACGAAAACCGGTATGTAACGCATCAATTCGGTGTCCGAGAAGCCGGGGTGGGCAGCGACCGCGAGGGTTGGCGAGCCGCCGGCTGCCAGACGCCGCTGCAGTTCGTAGGTGAACAGCAGGTTGGCCAGCTTGGACTGTCCATAGGCCTGAACCCGGTTGTATCCGGTCTCGAAGTGCGGGTCCTCGAAGCGGATTCGAGCCATGATCCGGTGGCCGACGCTGCTGACCGTCACGGTGCGCGACCCGTCGACGCTGCGCAGGTTGTCGAGCAGCAGGCCCGTCAACGCGAAGTGGCCGAGGTGGTTGGTGCCGAACTGCATCTCGAAACCGTCTTTGGTGGTCTCGCGGCTCGGCAGGTACATCACGCCTGCGTTGTTGATCAGCAGATCGATGCGCGGGTGTGCGGCGCGCAGCTCGTCGGCGGCCCTGCGGACGCTGTCCAGCGAGGAGAGGTCGAGTTCCTGCAGGCTGACCACGGCGTCGGGACTCGACTTGTTGATGCGGTCGACCGCTTCCTTGCCTTTGTCGAGGTTGCGCACCGCAAGCACCACCGCAGCGCCCGCGCCTGCCAGGGCGGCCGCGGTGTCATAACCGAGCCCGCTGTTGGCGCCTGTCACGATCGCCGTCCGCCCGGACTGGTCCGGCATGTCGGCCACGGTCCATTTGCTGCCCATGACGATCAACATACTCAGCGGCCGATGGACTCGCGGTTACCTAGGCTGGACGCCTGATGACCGAAGTCGTGGAATTCTTGGACCCCGCGAACAAGCCGAGCCGCAAGGCGCCACTGGTGTGGGCGATCGGGGCGGCGATCCCGTGGTCGTTCGCGGTGCTCGGACAACTGGTGTGGTTCGCGGTGGACCCGCGGCCCTGGTGGGTGCATGCGCTCGCGGCGCTGGGCACGCTGCTCGGCATCGTGACGTTCGTCGTCGTCGTTCCGTGGTGGCGGTACCGGGTGCACCGGTGGGACATCGATCCGCGGGCGGTGTACACCCGCACCGGTTGGTGGACCCAGGAGCGCCGCATCGCGCCGATCTCGCGCGTGCAGACCGTCGACACCGAACGCGGTCCGCTGGACCGGTTGTTCGGGCTCGCGAATGTGACGGTGACGACGGCGTCGTCGGCGGGCGCAGTCCGCATCGTTGCGCTGGACACCGACGTGGCCGACACGGTCGTCGCCCGTCTCACCGACATCGCCGCGCTGGGAACCGAGGACGCGACGTGACAGTCACCGGGTGGCAGCAGCCAGCTGGCGAGGAGTGGCAGCGCCTGAGCCCCCGGATGTTGTTGGTGCACCCCGTGCACGAGGTGATCCGTCAGATCCCGGTGCTCGTCGGCACGCTGGTGCTCGGCTCGGCGACCGGTAACCCGCTTCTGGCTGTCGCGGTGCTGGGCATCACCGTCGCGATCGGCTTGGCGCGCTGGTTCACCACCACATTCCGCGTCGGGCCGAGCGATGTGCAGCTGCGAACCGGTGTGTTGCAGCGCAAGGAACTCTCGGTGCCGCGCAACAGGATACGGTCGGTGTCCACCGACGCCCGCCTGCTGCACCGGTTACTGGGGCTTACGGTGCTGAGGGTCAGCACCGGCCAGGAGGCCAGGGGTGACGCAGAGTTCGCGCTCGACGCCGTGCCCACCGAGCAGGTCGGCAGGCTGCGCGCGGTGTTGCTGGCCGAATGCCTTGCGGTGGAGGAGGACAAGCCGTCGGAACCCGGTCGCGTGCTCGCGCGGTGGACGCCGTCGTGGTTGCGCTACAGCCCGCTGAGCTTCACCGGCCTGGCGATGATCGCCGCCGCGGTCGGCGTGGCGTATCAGGTGGGCGTCGACAGCGGCGTGCACGAATCGGGCCTTGCCCGATCGTGGCTCGACACGGCCAGGAGCCTCGGCGTGGCGGCCGGCATCGCGCTCGGCGTGGCGGTGCTTGTGCTGGCCTCCGTCGTCCTCTCGGTGCTGCAATCGTTGTTGACCTACGGCAACCTCGAACTGCGAAGGGACTTCGAGGTGCTGCATCTGAAATACGGGCTGATCCGCGTCCGCGAAAACACCTTCGACATGCGCCGTCTGCGCGGCGGCACGCTTCGGGAACCGTTGCTGGTGAGGCTGTTCGGCGGCGCACGCCTCGACGCGGTGATGACCGGTGTCGGCGGAGAGGGTGAGTCGTCGCTGTTGTTGCCGCCGTGCCCCAAGCGCACCGCCGACGAGGTGTTGACGAATCTGATCGAATGCCCCGACGCGGTGACCGGGCCGCTTCGTGCACACGGCCCCGTCGCCACGCGCAGGCGCTGGAGCCGGGCGATGGTGCTGCCCGCCGCGGCGGCGGTGGCGCTGTTGGTGGCGCCGACGCCGATATGGGCGTGGGTGCTCTGGGTTCTGTTCTCCGGGTGCTGCGCGCTGCTGGCGTTCGACCGCGCACGGTCGTTGGGGCATCGCGTGGGAGACGGTTGGTTGGTCGCGCGTACGGGAAGCCTGCAGCGCCGCCGCGACTGCATCGACGCCTCGGGCATCATCGGCTGGACCGTGCGCCAGACGTGGATGCAGCGGCGCGTCGGGGTGGCGACACTGGTGGCCGCGACGGCCGCCGGGGTCAAGCACTATCAGGTGATCGACGTACCCGCGGCGCTGGCGTGGTCGATTGCGGCGCAGGCGTCGCCGTGGGTGGCCGACACAGCATGGGCGCGCCGATAGCCGGACCCCAGGGTTCGCAGCACCCTCCACATGAACGCGGGTGAGAAGAGTTTCGCCGGCGGATCCACCATCCCTAGAACGCGCAGGAACCGCAGCGTGACCGCCGCATCTGTTTCGCAGGCCGTCAACACGCGGTCCAGGTAGGCGTTGCTCAGCCGGATCGACAGTGGCACAGTTCCTTCGACTTCGGGCAACGCCAGATCCGATCCGACGGCGGTCTGCCACGCGATGCGGATCGTCTTGGCGCTGGACCGGAAGAAGCGGCGGGCCAGATTCCTGTCGCCGCGGCGCAGGCAGTCGCGTAGCACGGTCGCCTCGACGGCCGCGACAGTCATGCCCTGTCCGTAGATGGGGTTGAAGCTGCACACCGCGTCCCCGAGCACCAGCAGCCCGTCCGGCAGCCGGCGCATCTTGTCGTAGCGGCGCCACCGGTTGGACGGCACACGGTAATTCACCACCGGCCCGAGCGGTTCGGCGTCCGCGAGGGCGGCCAACACATCTGGCGGCACGAAATCATCGACGAAATCCAGCATTTCAGCGGCCGTATCCGGTACCTGGTGGCCGGCCATGGCTCCGATCGCGAACATCGTCGCGTCGTTCTCGTAGCACGCGGTCGCGAACATTCTGGGCCTGCCGTGCTCCGGCATGATCGCGATGAAGTGCTCGGCGATCCTGCCGGGTCTGATGCGCACCGGCTGGCAGGCGTACGCCAACTGCACGACCACCTCGTCTACCGGCGGGCGGTCATAGCCCAGTTGTTCGAGGAACAGCGGTGTCCGGGAACCGCGCCCGGTCGCATCGACGACGAGGTCGCCGTCCAGCATTCTCACCTCGCGGGTGTCACGGTCGATCACGTCGACGCCCGTCACCCGGCTGCGGTCGGTTGTCGCCCGCAGCGAGACCACGTCGTGCCGCTCCAGAATCGTCACGTTGGGAACCTCGCGCATGCGCCGCAACACATGCCAATCGAGAAACGGTCGGCTCTGGAAGTAGAAGGGCATCGAGTCGGGGGAGGGGCATCGGCCCGATTGCACGAGCCGGTGGCCGCCGGGCGAGAAGCAGAGCTTGGAGTAGTCGCCGTCCCATTTGACGGCGCCGTCCGCGACGAGTTCGTCGAGGATGCCCGGCAACAACTCCTCGAGCACCTGGGCCCCACGCGCGAGCAGGGCGTGGATCAGCTTGCCCTGCGGGACTCCGCGCCTGGGCGTCGGCCCGGTGGGCAGCGCGTCGCGCTCCACCACGGTGACCGTCCGATAGCTGTCCGCGAGAACCCTGGCGGTGAGCAATCCCGCCATACTCGCGCCGAGAACGACCGCTCGTTCGCCTACGATTGGCATCGCCCACCCCTCACCTCGAGATCCGTGGTCCGGTATCGACCCTGGTAAGGAACAGTTTTCGGCGTCCAGCGAAGGCGCACTAGCGTAGGCCACTACTCGAATCCGTCAGACCTCCACGATTTGCGCGCACGCTTAGGCCGTTTACTGTCGGGCCATGGCTATCGGTGGGGTGCTGTTCGACATCGATGGCGTGTTGGTGACCTCGTGGCGTCCGATCGAAGGCGCGGCACAGACGGTCCGTTCGTTGACCGACAACCAGGTCGCCTGTGCGTACCTGACCAACACGACGACCAAGACCCGCGTGCAGATCGCCGAACTGCTCTCCAAAGCGGGGATGGCGGTCCGGCCCGACGAGGTCATCACCGCGGCGGTGCTGACCGCGCAATACGTGCGCGACCGGTATCCGGATGCGCGTTGCTTCCTGGTCAACAGCGGACAGATCGCCGAGGACATGCCCGGCATCGACATCGTCTACTCGCACGAGTACAGCGGTCCCCGCGCACCGGAGACCCCGGACGTCATCCTGCTCGGCGGTGCGGGTCCGGAGTACAGCCACCTGACGTTGTCGTGGGTCTACGACTGGATGGCCCAGGGCGTGCCGGTGGTCGCGATGCACCGCAGCACCGCATGGACGACGACCGACGGGTTGCGCGTGGACACCGGCATGTACCTGCTCGGCATGGAGGAGACCTCCGGACGCAAAGCCACCGCGGTCGGCAAGCCCGCCCCCGAGGGCTTCCTCGCCGCGGCGAGTCGGCTCGGGGTAGAAGCCGACGAGATGTACATGGTCGGCGACGATCTCAACAACGACGTGTTGGCGGCGCAGGTTGTCGGTATGACCGGCGTGTTGGTGCGCACGGGCAAGTTTCGGCAGGATACGTTGGATCGTTGGGCGGCAGATGAATTCGCGATGCAACCGAATCATGTGATCGACTCCGTGGCCGACCTGCCGCAGCTTCTCGGACTGTAGGGGACATCGATGTGGGAGCGGGTGCAGCAGCTGTTGCTGCAGCGGGGTATCAACACCTACCTGGAGCTGGCGCTGTGGATCACGCTGGTCTACATCGTGATCGGAGTCGGTTACGCGATGTTCCACATCGAGCTGATCGGCCAGCTCGAGGCGGCGCTGTCCGGCGACTTCACGATCTTCGCCAACATCGCGGCTCTGGTCGTGGCCGTCGCTCTCTGGCCGCTGCTGTTGATCAGCTCGTGGGCGTGCGGGGTGGCCGGGTGCGGGGTTTTCTGACGATGACTTTCCGTGCCCGCCGCGGTCTGTATCGACATGACAGAACAACGCATCCACGCGACCACCACCGTCAACGCCCCGATCGAGACCGTGTTCGAGGTGCTCGCCGACCCGTCGACGCACCAGGCGATCGACGGCACCGGATGGGTCCGCGAGCCGCTCGACGGTGAATTCCTGACCGAGGTCGGCCAAGTCTTCCGGATGGGCATGTACCACGACAACCATCCCGAGAAGTACTACGAGATGGCCAACCGGGTCGAGGTTCTCGACCGGCCGCGCGCCATCGGGTGGCTGCCAGGCCAGGGTCCCGAGCAGCGCGGCTATCTGATGAACGGCACCGAACTCCAATGGGGCGGATGGCTCTGGCGATACGACCTCGACGCGGTGGCCGAAAACCGGACGGCGGTCACGTTGACCTACGACTGGTCGAACGTGGCGCCGGACATGCGCGACATCGAGTTCCCGCCGTTCGAACCGCAGCACCTCGACAACTCGCTGAAGAACCTGGCCTTGCTCGCCGAGTCGCGCGGGCAGGACCGCTAGGACTGCAGGGTGCGTACCGCCTCGATGCGGGCGCGGAGCTGATCGGTCGTCGCCGCCGCGACCGCCGGGCCGCCGCAGAGCCGGCGCAGCTCCTTGTGGATCCAGCCGTGTGGTTTACCGGTGCGGTGGTGGGCGATGGACACCAGCGTGTTGAGTTCCTTGCGCAGTTCGCGCAGTTGGCCGTGGGTGGAGACCCGCGGCACCTCCCCGGAGGCGGTCTGGCGGGTGAGTTGTTCTTCTTGCCTGCGTCGCAACAGGTCCCGCATCTGGTCGGGGGCGAGCAGGCCGGGGATGCCGAGGTAGTCGGCCTCGTCCTCGCTGCCGACGGCCGCTGCCGTACCGAACGACGAGCCGTCGAAGATCACCTGGTCGAGCTCGGCGTCGGCGCCCAACATTTCGAAGCCGTTGTCGGTCTCGCCCGGCTCGTCCTTCGTCTTGTTGGCGTCCTCGAGGGCCGCGTCGTCCCACTCGCCCTGCGACTCGCGGTGCGGCTTGCCGAGCACGTGGTCGCGCTGTGCTTCCATCTCGCTGGCCAGGTCGAGCAGCGCGGGCACCGACGGCAGGAAGATGCTCGCGGTCTCGCCGGGGCGCCGGGAGCGGACGTAGCGTCCGATCGCCTGGGCGAAGAACAGCGGGGTCGACGCGGACGTCGCATACACGCCGACGGCGAGTCGCGGCACGTCGACACCCTCGGAGACCATGCGCACCGCGACCAGCCAACGAGTCGTGCCTGTCGCGTATTCGGCGATGCGGTCGGAGGAGCCGGGGTCGTCGGACAGAACGAGCGTCGGCGCCTCCCCGGTCAGCGTCGTCAGCACGTTGGCGTAGGCGCGGGCGGCTTTCTGGTCCGAGGCGATCACCATCGCGCCCGCGTCGGGCACTCCGCCGTTGCGCAGCTGGGACAGCCGGGTGTCGGCGGCCTGCAGCACCGCCGGAATCCACTCGCCGTTCGGGTCGAGCACCGTGCGCCAGGCCCGCGCGGTCTGCTCGGCGTTGAGCGGTTCGCCGAGGCGCGCCGAAAACTCCTCGCCCGCACTGGTGCGCCAGCGTGCCTCACCGGAGTACGCCATGAACACCACGGGCCGCACCACCCCGTCGGCCAGCGCGTCGGAGTACCCGTAGATGTGATCGGCCCGCGACCGCATCACGCCGGTGCCGTCGGGCTCATAGGTGACGAAGGGGATCGGGCTGTCGTCACTGCGGAACGGTGTACCAGTCAGCGCCAGCCGGCGGGTGGCGTCGTTGAACGCCTCGCGCATGGCCTCGCCCCAGCTCTTCGCATCGCCGCCATGGTGGATCTCGTCGAAGATGACCAGCGTGCGGTAGTTCTCGGTGCGCACCCGGTGCCGGGTGGGGTGGCTGGCCACCTGGGCATAGGTCACGACGACGCCGTGGTACTCCGACGAGTGGTGCGCGGCGCTGTTGGAGAACTTCGGGTCCAGCGACAGGCCGAGCCTGGCGGCCGCCAGCGCCCACTGGATCTTGAGATGCTCGGTCGGCACGACGACGGTGACGCGCTCGACGGTGCCGTCGGCCAACAGCTCGCCGGCCACGCGCAGGGCAAACGTCGTCTTACCCGCGCCGGGGGTGGCGACGGCGAGGAAATCGCGCGGTTTGGCGCCAAGATACCGCACCAATGCCCGACGCTGCCAGCCTCGCAAAGCCTGGGTGTCGGGCGCCGTGTCTGCCCGCACCCAAAGACTCCTCACTGATCGGACAGCAGCCTAGCGCAACGGATTACGGCCGCGCATCTCTGCTTGGCGTGTCGCCGGACCGCCGGTGTGTCGAACATGACCGGCGGCTGCAAACCACCGCTGAGCGCCTAGCGGCCGACACTGCGAGGCGACCCTCGTGGAACTGCGCGCAGCAAACACGGTGCTTGTCCTGGCGCGAGGTGGGTACTCTGCGCCAACCATGTCGCCAACCCCCACTACCCGCAGCGACGACATCGACCCGTGCGTCCGTGTCTTCGGTACCCGCGTACACAACTTACGGGGCGTCGACGTCGCCGCCCCGCGCGACGCGCTGGTGGCGTTCACCGGCATCTCCGGTTCCGGCAAATCGTCGCTGGCATTCGGCACGGTCTACGCCGAGGCGCAGCGCAGGTACTTCGAGTCGGTGTCTCCGTACGCGCGGCGCCTGCTGCTGCCGACCGGCGCGCCCAAGGTGGACGACATCACCGGGCTGCCCCCAGCCGTGGCGTTGCAGCAGCGCAGGGGGGCGGCCACCTCACGGTCCACGGTCGGCACCGTCACGACGCTGTCCAACCTGCTGAGGATGCTGTTCTCCCGGGCCGGGACGTACCCGCGCGGCGCCACCGAACGACTCGACTCCGACGCGTTCTCCCCGAACACGGCCGTCGGCGCCTGCCCGAAGTGTCACGGTCTCGGCCGGATCCATGAGGTGACCGAGCAGACGCTCGTCCCAGACCCCTCGCTGACCATCCGCGAGGGCGCCGTCGCGGCGTGGCCGGGCGCCTGGCAGGGCCAGAACCTGCGCGACATCCTCATCACGCTGGGGTTCGACATCGACAAGCCCTGGCGGAAATTACCCAAGCGGCAACGTGATTGGATATTGTTCACCGACGAGCAGCCCACCGTCGAGATCGATCCGAGTCAGCATCCGGTCACGGCTGACTACTACTACAACGGAACCTTCTCCAGCGCCGAACGCCACGTCCGGCACACGCTGGCGAACTCGCAGAGCGCGATGATGCGCCGACGCGTCCTGCAGTTCGTCGACAGCGTCGAATGCGGGGTGTGTCACGGATCGGGGCTGCGACCCGAGGCGCTGAAGGTCACCTTCGCGGGTCGCACCATCGCCGACTACGTGGCGATGCCGTTGGCCGAACTCGCCGATGCGCTGCGGCCGACCGCGGCCCGCAAGGACGCCGCCCCGGCGTTCGAGTCGACCGCATCCGGTGAGTTCACCGAGGTCGCCACGATGATCGCCGCCGACCTGGTCGCCCGCATCCAGGTGCTCATCGACCTCGGACTCGGCTATCTGACGCTGAACCGCCGCACGCCCACCGTGTCACCGGGTGAACTGCAGCGGCTGCGGCTGGCCACGCAGCTGCGAGCCGGATTGTTCGGGGTGCTGTACGTGCTGGACGAGCCGTCGGCCGGCCTGCATCCCGCCGATGCCGAGCCGTTGCTCGATGTGCTCGATCGCCTTCGGCGAGCGGGCAATTCGCTGTTCATCGTCGAGCACGACATGGATGTCGTGCGCCGGGCCGACTGGATCGTCGACGTCGGCCCCGGCGCGGGGGAGCACGGAGGGCGGGTGCTCTACAGCGGACCCGTCTCCGGGCTGAAGGACGCTGACGAGTCGATCACCCGTCGGTACCTGTTCGGTGACCAGGCGGCCGAACCGCGGACCCCGCGCGAGCCGTCGTCCCGGCTGCGATTGCGCGGCATCTGTTTTCACAATCTGCGCGACGTGGATGTCGACCTGCCACTCGGCGTCTACACCGCGGTCACCGGTGTGTCCGGTTCAGGCAAGTCGACGCTCGTCGTCAAGGTTCTCGGTGATGTGGTGAACCGCCATCTGGGCCGTGCCGTGGGTATGGCCGAAAGCGACAGCGACACCGACGATTCCGACGCCGAGATCGTCGACCTCGATCACGACGCCAGCATCGGGGTCAGGGCCGAGGGCGTCGAGGGGATCGACCGACTGGTCGCCGTCGACCAGCGGCCGATCGGGCGCACCCCGCGTTCGACGCTGGCCACCTACACCGGCCTGTTCGACGCGGTCCGACGGGTATTCGCCGCGACGCCGGCCGCACGCCGCCGGGGCTGGACGGCGGGCCGGTTCTCGTTCAATGTCGCAGAAGGCCGATGCGAGACCTGCCAGGGGGAGGGCTTCGTATCGGTCGAACTGCTGTTCCTGCCGGGCACCTACGCCACCTGCCCGACGTGCGGGGGCGCCCGCTACAACGAAGCCACGCTGCGGGTGCGCTACCGCGACCACACCATCGCCGACGTCCTGGCCATGACCGTCGACGAGGCCGCACAGTTCCTCGAAGACATCCCAGGTGCCTCGCGCAGCCTGACGACGCTGCGTGAGGTCGGGCTGGGATATCTGCGTCTCGGTCAGCCCGCCACCGAACTGTCCGGAGGGGAGGCCCAACGCATCAAGCTGGCGTCGGAACTGCAGCGGCCCCGTCGCGGCCATACGCTCTACGTCCTCGACGAACCGACGACGGGACTGCATCCGGCGGATGTGGATCTCCTCGACGCCCAACTGCATCGCCTCGTCGACGCGGGCAACACGGTGGTGGTGGCCGAACACGACATGCGGATGGTCGCCGGGGTGGATTGGGTGATCGACCTCGGACCGGGCGCGGGCCACGACGGCGGCCGCGTCGTCGCGGCGGGCACACCGCAGAAGGTGAGCCGGGCGAAGGGCAGTCGCACGGCGCCGTATCTGGCCGCGCGGCTGGTCACTCGATGAAGAAGTTGTCGTTGGTAGAGCGTGAAACGGAGCGAGCGCCCCGGTCTCTTGCGAATATACGGAACGTAGGTCCCGTCAGTATGTTCTCTCGAGGTGACGACGTGAGTGTGACCGGTCGAGCGCCGCGTGCCGACGCCCTGCGCAATCGCGCCCGCGTGTTGGAGGTCGCTTACGACGCGTTCGCGACCGACGGCCTCGCGGTGCCTATCGACGAGATCGCGAGGCGCGCGGGTGTCGGCGCGGGCACGGTGCACCGCCACTTCCCGGCCAAGGTGTACCTGTACCGCGCGGTCGTCGAGAACCGCATCGACAGCCTCGTCGCCGAGGGTCGCGCCCTGACCGAGGATGTACCGCCGGGGGAGGCACTGTTCGTCCTGCTGCGCTCCCTGGTCCTGCATTGGGGAGCGGCCGATCGCGGCCTGAAGGACGCCCTGGCGGGAGAGGGCATCGACGTCGCAGCGGCCATCCCGGAGACCGAGCGGGCCTTCCTCGACCTCCTCGGCGGCCTGCTCGAGGCGGCTCAGGATGCCGGGACCGCCCGGCGCGATGTCGACGTGCTCGACGTGAAGGCGATCCTTGCCGGCTGCTTCGCGATCCAGGACGCCAATCCCGAAGAAGCCGAGCGGCTCACCGAGGTGGTACTGGACGGCCTGCGAGCGGCCTGAATGGGTCGCATGCGATCTTGCACTCGCCATGCCCGAGTGCTAGAAAGGCAATTGGCACTCGCGACCGGTGAGTGCTAGGTCGGGACGGTGAGGCAACGGGCCGCATCTGCGGAGCACACCCGAGCCGTCCGTCGCGGGCACTGCACCCGACCGCAGACGTGCCATCCCCAATCCGGAGGAACACTTCGCAATGGCCAAGACAATTGCGTATGACGAAGAGGCCCGCCGCGGCCTCGAGCGGGGCCTCAACAGCCTCGCCGACGCGGTAAAGGTGACGTTGGGGCCCAAGGGTCGCAACGTCGTCCTGGAGAAGAAGTGGGGCGCCCCCACGATCACCAACGATGGTGTGTCCATCGCCAAGGAGATCGAGCTGGAGGACCCATACGAGAAGATCGGCGCTGAGCTGGTCAAGGAAGTCGCCAAGAAGACCGACGACGTCGCCGGCGACGGCACCACCACCGCCACCGTGCTGGCCCAGGCGCTCGTGCGCGAGGGTCTGCGCAACGTCGCGGCCGGCGCCAACCCGCTCGGCCTCAAGCGCGGCATCGAGAAGGCCGTCGAGAAGATCACCGAGACGCTGCTGAAGTCGGCCAAGGAGGTCGAGACCAAGGACCAGATCGCCGCCACCGCTGCGATCTCGGCCGGCGACACCCAGATCGGTGAGCTGATCGCCGAGGCCATGGACAAGGTCGGCAACGAGGGTGTCATCACCGTCGAGGAGAGCAACACCTTCGGCCTGCAGCTCGAGCTCACCGAGGGTATGCGCTTCGACAAGGGCTACATCTCGGGTTATTTCGTAACCGACGCCGAGCGTCAGGAAGCGGTCCTTGAGGATCCGTACATCCTGCTCGTGTCGTCCAAGGTGTCGACCGTCAAGGATCTGCTCCCGCTGCTGGAGAAGGTCATCCAGGCCGGCAAGCCGCTGCTGATCATCGCCGAGGACGTCGAGGGCGAGGCCCTGTCGACCCTGGTGGTCAACAAGATCCGCGGCACCTTCAAGTCCGTCGCCGTCAAGGCCCCGGGCTTCGGTGACCGCCGCAAGGCGATGCTGCAGGACATGGCCATCCTCACCGGTGGTCAGGTCGTCAGCGAAGAGGTCGGCCTCTCGCTCGAGACCGCCGACATCTCGCTGCTGGGCCAGGCCCGCAAGGTCGTCGTGACCAAGGACGAGACCACCATCGTCGAGGGCGCCGGTGACTCCGACGCCATCGCCGGCCGGGTGGCCCAGATCCGCGCCGAGATCGAGAACAGCGACAGCGACTACGACCGCGAGAAGCTGCAGGAGCGCCTGGCCAAGCTGGCCGGCGGTGTTGCGGTGATCAAGGCCGGCGCTGCCACCGAGGTCGAGCTCAAGGAGCGCAAGCACCGCATCGAGGACGCCGTGCGCAACGCCAAGGCGGCCGTCGAGGAGGGCATCGTCGCCGGCGGTGGCGTGGCCCTGCTGCAGGCCTCCCCGGCGCTGGACGAGCTCAAGCTGGAGGGCGACGAGTCCACCGGCGCGAACATCGTGCGCGTGGCGCTCGAGGCTCCGCTGAAGCAGATCGCCTTCAACGGCGGCCTGGAGCCCGGCGTGGTGGCCGAGAAGGTCCGCAACTCGGACAAGGGCGTCGGCCTCAACGCCGCGACCGGCGAGTACGAGGACCTGCTCAAGGCCGGCGTCGCCGACCCGGTCAAGGTGACGCGTTCGGCGCTGCAGAACGCGGCGTCCATCGCGGCGCTGTTCCTGACCACGGAGGCTGTCGTCGCCGACAAGCCGGAGAAGGCGGCCGCTGGTCCGGCCGACCCGACCGGCGGCATGGGCGGCATGGACTTCTAAGTCTGGAAACCCGTTCTACTGGGAAAGCCCGGCTCCTCTCGAGAGGCCGGGCTTTTTCATGTCCGCTCGTATCGCCGAACGTGGGTTACCCGCACGCGTATTCGCGCAGACCGTGACACAACCCCACTCTCGGCGGAACTACTTCTTCAGCGGGACGCAGTCGTGCAGGCAGTCCGGGCTCGTCGACGGCGACTCCGCGGTGGCCTTGCGGTGCAGAACCGCGCGCGACGGTTGGACCGACAACGACTCGCCCGCCTGATGCGCCTGACCGTCGACGATCAACGAATATCCACCGGCCTCACTCGGCGGCCACACGATGGTGACGTCGCCGTGGCGGGCGGTGTTCTCCCGCGTGTGCCGACCGACGGTCCCGACGTCGAGCCTGCCGTCGCGCAACACCGGGTCGACGGCGACGGTGTGGGCGCGGTAGTCGTCGCCCACGGAGATCAGATAGGCGAAGCCGAAGTCGGCCAGCACGTCGGTCAACCGGTCGAGATCCACCTTCACGCTCATAGGGCGAGGATACGTCTGCGCAGCGGCGCGTTAGATTTTTTGTATGCCCTTACCGCAGCCATCGTCTACCACCACCGCCGTCGTCACCGGAGCGTCGGCGGGCATCGGCGCCGACATCGCCCGCGAGCTCGCCGCGCGCGGTCACGGCGTCACGCTCGTCGCTCGTCGCGAAGAGCGGCTGCGCGATTTGGCCGCCGAGCTCGGCGACGGCGTCCGCACCGAGACCATCGCGTGCGACGTCGCCGACCCTGAGGCCCGCGCGGCCCTGTTCGACCAGGTCGCCGAGCGCGGCCTCACCGTCGATATCCTCGTCAACAACGCCGGGATCGGCACGATCGGGTCGGTGACGAAATCGCCTGTGGCCGACGAGATCGCGCAGGTGCGCGTGAATGTCGAGGCCGTCATCGACCTCACCACCCGCGCGGTCCAGCAGATGGTGCCGCGTGGTCGCGGTGCGATCCTCAACGTGGGGTCAACCGCCGGCTATCACCCGTTCCCCGGCCAGTCCGGCTACGCGGGAACCAAGGCGTTCGTCAAGACCTACACCGAGGGCGTGCGGGCCGAGCTGGCGGGCACCGGCGTCACCGTCGCGATGCTCGCTCCGGGGCCGGTGCGCACCGAGTTCCTCCGGGCGGCGGGCATGGACGAGCGCGCGTTCGCCGCGGCATTCCCCAAGTTCATGTGGGTGCCGTCGCGCGAGGTGGCCAGGATCGGTGTCGACGCGCTCGAACACGACCGCGGCACCGTGATCGCAGGACGCCAGAACGTGCTGAGTACCCGCCTGCTGCAAGCGCTTCCGCGCGCTGTTCTGCTCAGGACGCTGCGCAGTCAGCATCCCGGGCTGCGCCGCGACCGCTCAGCGGTCTGACAGCGGCCAGCGCCGCATCCAACCCTCGACCGGCAAGGCCATGCCGTTGCACAGCGTGCAGATGGTGCGATACCAACCGACCGCGACCAGCAACTCCATCCGCTGCTCGTCATCGAGCTCGTCGCCAAGGGCGTGCCACGTCTGATCCGACCAGGTGCCGGTTCTCTCGACCTCGTCCACGGCGGCGATCAGTATCCGCTCGAAGTCGCTGAAGCCGGGGTCGTCGTCGAGAACCAGTGCGTCACATTCGCGTTCGCTGACCCCGGCGATGGGACCCCAGAACGCGGCCTGGCCGCCCCATTCGTACTCGCACCGCAGCAATGCGCAGACCCGCAGGATCGCGATCGTGCGCAACCGCGGCGGCAGACGCGCGTCGACGTAGAGCGACTCGCCCAGTTTGCGAAGCCGCGCAGCCAGATTCGGGTGCCTTTGCAGGCAGCGCACCAGCAGCAGCGGCTCGTAGGTGCGGGCGGGATGTCCCCAGCCGTCGATGGCTGCGGCGTCGTCCTCGCTCCACGGGGGAGCCAGCGGCGCGACCCTGCTCACGCAGTGGGCGCGGGTCGGCGGCCGCGGATCAACTCGCCCGGACGCGCGGCGGTGGGAGTGCCGTTCTCGGCGATGATCTCGCCGGACACGACGGTCGCGACGTACCCCTCTGCGCTCTGGTCCAGGCGCCGGCCGCCGGCGGGAAGGTCATAGGCGATCACCGGGCGGTGCAGGCGCAGCCCGTCGTGGTCGATGACGTTGAGGTCAGCCTTGTACCCGACGGCGATCCGGCCGCGGTCAGCCAGGCCGGCAACCCGGGCGGGCACCGAGGTCAGTTCGCGCACCGCCTCGGCCACCGACAGTCGCCCCGCCGCGCGGTCACGTGACCAGTGCGTCAGCATGTACGTGGGAAAACTTGCGTCGCAGATCATTCCGTAATGCGCCCCACCGTCGCCGAGTCCGAGCACCACATCGTCGCGACGGATCAGCTCCGCGACCGTGTCCAGGGTGCCGTCACGGAAGTTGGCCAGGGTCACCAGAAGGATGGCGTGACCGTCGTCGTCGAGCAGCCGGTCGTAGGCCTCCTCGAGCGGGCTGACGCCGCGGGCACGGGCGCGACTCGCGATGCTCTCGGACCGCGGGGGTTCGTAGTTCGGGGGATCACCGAGCGGGAACATCCATTCGAACGCCTGCGCCGCGAACATCAGCGGATGACCTTCGCCGACCGGTTGGTCCGACAGAATCCGTTGCCGCACTTCGGGTTTGCGCATCTCGGTGACGCGTTCGGCCAGCGGCAGGGAGGCCAGTTCCTGATAGCTGGGGTACATCACGAACGGGTTGCCCGACAACTCGAGGCCGAGCACCAGCCCGATCGGCCGCGGGAAGATCTGCGCGGTGATCTCGCCGCCGTCAATGTTGGCCTTCTCGACCATCGTCAGCGCGTCGAGGAAGAACGGGTCGCCGGCGTTGCCGATCGCCAAGGTGAACGTCACCGGCAGGCCGACCTCGGCGGCGACCTCGAACACCGTTCGCAGCACGGGCTCGTAGTCGCCGGCCACCAGGTCGGGCACGAACTGGATCAGCCCGCCACCGGCGTCATCGATTCCGCGGGCGATCGCCTCGATCTCGGCGCGGTCGGCGTCGTAACTGGGGATCGGCCGCCCGCTCTCGGTCTTGTGCAACGTGAACCGCGACGACGCGAAGCCCAGCGCGCCGGCCTGTACGGCTTCGGCGGCGAGTTTGCGCATCATCGCAAGGTCGTCGGCGGTGGCCGGTTCGCGGTCGACACCGCGCTGTCCCATCACGTACACCCGCAGCGGTGAGTGGGGCAGCAGCGCCGCGACGTCGATGTCCCGGCGTCGCTCCTCGAGCGCGTCGAGGAACTCTGGGAACGTCTCCCAGTGCCACGGCAACCCGTCGACCATCACCACACCGGGGATGTCCTCGACGCCGGCCATCACGTCGACGAGGACGTCGTGGTCCTCCGGGCGGCAGGGCGCGAACCCCACCCCGCAGTTGCCCATCACCACGGTTGTCACACCGTGCGCCGACGACGGCGTCAGGCGGTCCGACCAGATCGCCTGGCCGTCGTAGTGGGTGTGCAGGTCCACGAACCCGGGGGTGACCAGGAGGCCCGTCGCGTCGATCTCCCGCGCGCCGGGCTCATCGACCCGTCCGACGGCCGCGATGACTCCTGCCGAAACCGCCACGTCACCGACGTAGGGTTCCCCGCCGAGGCCGTCGACGATGGTGCCGCCTCTGATCACGAGTTCATATGTCATACGTTGAATCTACGATGAGGCAGTGATCGACCACTTCGGAATCAACTGCGCGGACTTCCAAAGGTCGAAGGCGTTCTACGACACGGTCCTGGGCGTGCTCGGCTACACCCGCCAACTCGACTATCAGGTCGCCATCGGTTACGGCAGGGACGGCAAGCCCGCCTTCTGGATCGCGGACCTGAATGCCGGCGACGCGGCGGGCCCCAACCGCGAGGTGCACTTCGCGTTCGAGGCCGCCGACACCGATGCCGTGCAAGCGTTCTACGACGCTGCGATCCAGGCCGGCGCGGAGTCGCTGCACGCCCCGCGGCTGTGGCCGGAGTACCACCCCGGTTACTACGGCGCCTTCGTCCGCGATCCGGACGGCAACAACATCGAGGCCGTCTTTCACGGGGCGCGACCACCGGACTGACGTATACCGTCGAGGTCATGGCTGACTCAGGCGTGGCAGTGGCCCGCGAAATCCTGCGCGACGCGTTCACCCGGCTCAGCGAGCACGTGGAGAACCTCACCGACGGGCTGACCGACGAGACCGCGTTCTTCCGTCCCACCCCGACCGCCAACAGCATCGCGTGGCTGGTGTGGCACAGCGCCCGTCAGCAAGACGTCCAGCTCGCCGACCTCGCGGGCACCGAGCAGGTTTGGTTGCGCGATGGGTGGGTCGACCGGTTCGGGTTCGACCTGCCCCGCGAAGACATGGGTTACGGGCACAGCCCCGAGGAGGTGGGCCGCGTCCGCGCCCCTGCGGATCTGCTCGCCGGCTACGCGCACGCCGTGCACAAGGCGACGCTGGAGTACATCGCGTCGATCACCGCAGAGGAACTCAGCCGCGTCGTCGACGAGAACTGGGATCCACCGGTAACGGCGAGCCTGCGGCTGGTGAGCATCATCGACGACGGCGCCCAACACCTCGGCCAGGCGGCCTACATCCGCGGAATCACGTGACCCGATGGTGGCCGGCGCTCGCGCTGGTGGCGATGCTGCTGCTCGGCTCGGCCGTCGGCAAATCCTCGACGCCGGTCGACGACTGGTTCCAGGGTTTCGGCGATACCCCGGTGCGGCGCCTGGCCGTGATCGCCGATGCCCGCGTGGTGCTCGCACTGGCTGTCGCGGTGTTGGCCGCCGCGTGCCTGCAACGGCGTTGGTGGCTGGCGCTGATGACAGTCGTCGCGCCGGTGGTCGGAATCGCGGCCGTCCGGGCGCTCAAACCGATCTTCGACCGCCAGAAGGGAGGCGGGCTCGCCTATCCGAGCGGACATCTCACCGCGACCACCGTCGTGTGGGGGCTGGCCGTCCTCGTGGCGGGTGCGGCGTGGTGGGTCGTGGTGACCGCGGTACTCGCCGTGGCGTTGGCGATGCTCGGAGTCGCCGCGACCTTTCACTACTTCACCGACGTGGTGGGCGGTCTGCTGTTCGGTTCGGCGGTCGTGTGGGCCGCCGCGGTCATCGCCCGACGCGACCGCAGCGGGGGCCGCGATTCCCCGGCGGCCTCGGCTGGCTAACTCGACGCGGTGCGACAATTGGCTGATGGCGTTGTCCGATAAGACTCTGGGCTTGCGCGAGCGAAAGAAGCTGCGAACTCGTGCGACTATCCGGCGGGAAGCGTTTCGCCTGATCCAGGAGCGGGGCTATCAGGCCACCACCGTCGAGCAGATCTCCGCAGCCGCCGACATCTCACCGCGAACCTTCTCCCGCTACTTCCCGACCAAAGAGGCGGTGCTGATCTCCGACGATCACATCCCGCCGATCATCGACGCGTTCGTCGCCGCGCCCGCCGACATGTCGGTCATCGACGCCTACCGGCACGCCGTCGAGACCACGTTCAATTCGCTGACCCCCGAGCAGCGCGAAGAGGCCGTGATCGGGCAGCGGTTGATGTACACCGTGCCCGAGGTGGCCGGCCTGCTCTACGCCGAATATGTCCGGCTGATCGGCCTGATCGAAGACGCGCTGACGCAACGTCCCGGCGCGCCGGCCGACCCCCGCGAGCGGCGCGTGCTGGCAGGGGCGATCGTCGGGGTGCTGATCGGCGCCTCGCACGGCACCCCACTGCCCGGCGACCCGATCTCGGACAGCTTGCAGGTGCTCGACCGGCTCATGAAGTAGGCGCTTGCGAACTTGACACCTGTCAACCCTGCTGCGATCTAGATCACATGCGACCGCTAGCATGGGGACATGACTGCGACGTCCGACGTTGAGCTGCCCGATACCAGCACCATCCGCAATCCCGCGACCGGAGCCGTCGCGGGCACCGTGCGATGGACCGACCCCGCCGACGTGCCGCGCATCGCGGCCGGCCTGCGCCAGGCCCAGCGCCAGTGGGAGGCCCGCGGCGCCAAGGCCCGGGCCAAGGTGCTGGCCCGCTACGCCGTCTGGCTCGGCGACCACCGCGAGGAGATCGAGTCGCTGCTGGTCAAGGAGACCGGCAAGTCGGCCGTCGACGCAGCGCAGGAAGTGCCGCTGCTGATCATGATCGCGTCGTACTACATCAAGACCATGGAGAAGGCGCTGGCGCCCGAGAAGCGTCCTGCGCCGCTGCCGTTCCTGTCCATCAAGAAGATCGAGGTGCACTACCGGCCCCGTCCCGTCGTCGGCATCATCGCGCCGTGGAACTACCCGGTGGCCAACGCGCTGATGGACGCCATCGGTGCACTGGCGGCGGGCTGCGCGGTGCTGCTCAAGCCGTCGGAGCGCACGCCGCTGACGGCCGAGCTGCTGCTGCGCGGCTGGCTGGACTCGGGTGCACCGGAGGTGCTGGCGCTGGCCCAGGGCGCCCGCGAGGTATCCGAGGCCGTCATCGACAACGCCGACTTCATCCAGTTCACCGGCTCCAGCGCGACGGGTGCGAAGGTCATGGAGCGCGCCGCTCGCCGGCTCACCCCGGTCAGCCTCGAGCTCGGCGGTAAGGACCCGATGATCGTGCTCGAGGACGCCGACATCGACCTCGCCGCGCACGCCGCGGTGTGGGGTGCGTTCTTCAACGCCGGGCAGACGTGCGTGTCGGTGGAGCGGGTCTACGTGCTCGAATCCGTTTACGACAAGTTCGTCGACGCGGTGGTGCGCGACGTCGAGAAGCTGAAGATGGGTGCGGGCGACGGCTTCGACTTCGGCTCGCTGATCGACGAGACGCAGGTGGCCGTCACCGCCCGCCACGTCGAGGACGCGCTCGCCAAGGGCGCGCGGGCGTTGACCGGCGGTAAGCGCCCCGAAAGCGAGGGCAACTTCTACCCGCCCACGGTCCTCGTCGAAGTCGACCACTCGATGCTCTGCATGACGGAGGAGACGTTCGGGCCGACGCTGCCGATCATGAAGGTCGCCAGTGTGGACGAGGCGATCCGGCTGGCCAACGACAGCCCGTACGGGTTGAGTGCCGCGGTGTTCTCCAAGGACATCGATCGGGCCAACGACGTTGCGGTCGAACTGGATTGCGGTGCGGTCAACATCAACGACGTGATTTCGAACTTGATGTGCACGACCGCTCCGATGGGCGGCTGGAAGACCTCGGGGCTGGGTGCACGGTTCGGCGGGGCGGACGGCTTGCGCAAGTACTGCCGCCAGGAAGTGGTGGTCGCGCCGCGCACCAACGTCGGCGCCGGCGGCAACTACTACAACAACTCGCCCAAGGCGCTGAAGCGGATGAACACGTTGATGACGAAGCTGGCGCTGATCACCCCGAAGCGGGCCGCCAAGTAGCGGCCTCCTCGCCGCCGCGTCGAGACTAGCTTCTGAGGCGGTTGCTCGCGGTTCGTGTCAGAAACCGCGGTTTCGGGTAGGAGGATGCGCGTGCGCGTGGTGGTGACGGTCTTCTTGTGGGTCGTCACGACGGTGCTGCTGGCCGTCGCCGTCCCCACCATGTGGGCGCAGCGCAACGTGGTCGACGAGGGCGGATACGCCGCGCTGGCGGAGTCGGCCGCCGAGGACCCGCAACTGCAGAAGGCGATGGCGGGGGTGCTGGCCACCGAAGTCGCGTCGTACATGGGCGACAACGGCTACGACGTCGACAGCACGGTCATCAGCGGGGTGGCCTCGGCCTACACCGCGAACCCGACGTTCCCCGAACAGTTCGCCCTGGCCAATACCGTCGGTCACCGCTGGATGTTCACCGACGCGGCCCAGCAGGTCGAGGGCACCGACGAGTGGATTCTCGACCTCGGCCCGATGCTCGCCGACGAGTCGTTCCGCAGGACGCTGGGTAACGTCGGCGTCGCCACCCCGGAGTCGCTGCCGGTCTCCGTATCGATCACCGACACCTGGCGGCCCGGTCAACTCAAACGGGTGTCGACGTGGGGGCCGTGGGTCAGCATCGGCGCGAGCATCCTCACCGCGGTGTTCGCCCTGTTGACGCTTGCTGCGGCCCGCAGTCGCGGCAGAGCCCTTGCCGCCCTTGGTGTTTCCGCGCTCATCGTCGGCGCGGCCGGGTGGGCGGGCCTCGAGGTGGCGCGCCGCTCCGTCAACGACGCGTTGAACCGGCTGTCGGGGGACCTGCGAGTGGTCGCCGACGTGCTGGTGGCCCACGCCGAGGACAGCCTGCACCACTGGCTGAACCTCACACTGGCCGCAGGCGGAGTGCTGGTGCTGTTCGGCGTGCTCGTGGCGATGCTCGGCGGGTTACGGCGACGCGACGTTTAGCCGACCTCGGTATTGCTACCGTCAAGCCATGCCGTTCGTCACCGACATCGTGGGCCCGCAGCGACCCGTCGAGACGTGGCCACCCCTGGTGGCGGGCGCACTGCGGCGGACCAGCACCATCGACACCCATCCCGATGGCGCCGCCGATTCCGATGTCGACCTGAGGGCGCGTGACGTCGTCGTCCGGCGCGGTGCGGTGGATGTGCTCGACGAGATCGCCGTGCGCGCCCACCTGGTCGACCGGGCCATCGAGACGATCGAGGCGGTCCCGGGCGACGACCGGCTCGGTCGCCTCGTCGGTAAGCGGGTAGGTCCCGGCTTCCGCAACACGGTCGGTGAACTGCTGCCCTCGGAGGTCCGTGGCTCGACCCTGCTGCACCTGCTGCTCGACGACTGGGTCGGTGCGGCGCTGGTCTCCGGTTACGCGCTGCAGCACGCGACGATCATCGCCGGTGCCGAGGAGAAGTTGCCGCCCGGCACCGCCGATCGCATGGCCGGTATATGCGCGGGTTTCGCACCTGAGGCGTCGCTCGTGGGATACGCGCGACGCCTCGGCACCATCCCCTCGGTGCACGGACCGCAGGCACCTTCGATCGACATCGACGGCGTGCACGCCGTCGAAACCCTTGGTGCACACGGCATGCGGCGGTTGCGGCGACTCGACCTGCACCCGTCGGAGCAGGGTGCGTCACGCTTCGACGCGCACTTCCGCGACTCCCATGTCGACGGCGACGGGGTCGAGACGATCGTGCACGAGTACACGCTCGCCGGCACAGTCGACGTCGCGACGCGGACGATCACCACGATCAACGCGGACGTGCGTGTGCTGCCGTGGCAGGAATGCCCGGGCGCCATCGGAAGCGCGCAACGTGTGCAGGGGATGAGACTCGCCGAGGTTCGCGACCGCGTCCGGCGAGAGTTCGTCGGCACCAGCACGTGCACCCATCTCAACGACACGCTGCGTGCGATCGCCGATCTCGACGCGCTCTTCGAGCTGCGTTCAGGGCTCGATGACGTGTGACGGGTCGGGGCGCTTCTCCGGCGGCGCCTGGCTGTAGTCGCCCCATGGACCGTCGCGCTGTTCGACAGCGGCCCGAACCCCCTGCGCGGCAGCGGTTTCGATGAAGGCCAGGGCATCGGGGGTATTGCGCATCAGCCCGTCGAGGATGCCGCCGAGGGTCTGGGTGGAGGCCAGGCCCATGTTCTCGTAAGCCTGGTTGACAATCAGCTTCTGCGCTTGAAGCTGCGACAGCGGAATCGCGGCCAGCTTGCGTGCGACCTCTTTGACGCGGGCCTCGAGGTTCTCGAACGGCACCGACTCGTTGATGAGTTCGACTGCAGCGGCTTCCTTTCCGGTCAGCGGCTCACCGGTCAACGAGTGCCACTTCACCTTCGCCAGGCTCAGCCGGTACAGCCACATGCCGGTGAGGTAGGCGCCCCACATGCGGGCGTAAGGAGTGCCGATCACCGCGTCGTCGCTTGCGATCACGATGTCGGCGCACAGCGCGTAGTCGCTCGCGCCGCCCACACACCAGCCGTGCACCTGGGCGATCACCGGCTTGGACGCCCGCCAGATCGCCATGAACTTCTGCGTGGGACCGGTTTCGCGTGCGCTGACCATGGCGAAGTCCTTGCCCGGGTCCCAACGGCCGTCGGTGTTCATCGCATCGCCCCAGTGCGCGAAGCCGCCGCCGAAGTCGTACCCGCCGGAGAATGCGCGGCCGGCGCCACGCAGCACGATCACCTTGACGGCGGGATCACGCTCGGCCACACCGATGGCCGTCTCGATCTCGTCGGGCATCGGCGGGACGATGGTGTTGAGGTGGTCGGGGCGGTTCAGGGTGATGGTGGCGACGGGTGGCTCGGCGGTATAAAGCAAGGTCTCGAACTGCGGCCCGGATTCTCGCGGCGTCATGGCCCAAGTTTGACAGAGAGGGCGCTCGCGCCGATTCTCGCGCCGAGGCGGTTCGCGCTTGATGGTGCACCCGCCTCGCAACCCCGATTCACGCGTGCCTCCCCTCTGGCCAGGTAGAGGTGCTATGTTCAGCCTCTCCTAACTTCGAGGTGCTAATGAACCGGTGTCTTGCCTGGGCAACTCCCATCGCCGTCGTCGGCCTGATCCTGTCCGGATGCTCGAATGAGAGCTCGTCTTCCGGCAGCGAGACGACGTCGGCCACTGGAACCGCGAGCGAGACGACGGGCGCCGCTCCCGCAGTCGATCTCGCGGTACTCGACAAGGCGGCCGCCGACTATAAGGCGTACGCGCAGAGCAACATCGACGAACTTCAGCGCGTGGTCAAGGTCTTCACCGATGCGGTGCGCGCCGGAGATCTCAAGGCCGCCCAGGACGCCTATGCGCCGTCCCGCCAGCCGTGGGAACGCATCGAGCCGATCGCCGGCCTGGTCGAGGAGATCGACGTCAAGATCGACGCCCGCGTGGACGACTTCGCGGGCGTTGACGACCCGAAGTTCACCGGCTGGCACCGCCTGGAATACCTGCTGTTCGAGAAGAACACCACCGAGGGCGGGGCACCATTCGCCGACCAACTCGACAAGGACGTCGCCGACCTGAAGGCACAGTTCCCGGCGGTGGAGGTGAAGCCGATCGACGTGTCCAACGGCGCGGCGGAGCTCATCGAAGAGGTGTCCGAGGGCAAGATCACCGGCGAGGAGGACCGCTACTCCAAGACCGACCTCTGGGACTTCGACGCGAACCTCCAGGGCTCGCGCGACGCCGTGAACACGTTGAGTGCTGCTCTGGTACAAGCCGATCCGGCCTTGCTGGGCAAGATCGAAGCGGGGCTCAACTCGGTGTTCGACACGATGCGGCCGTTGCGCCGCGGTGACGGCTGGGTGTTGTTCTGCACCGAGAACGACCCCTACCCGTCGCCGCGCTGTCCCGAGGTCACCGTGACACCGGACGTCATCGACAAGCTCAAGGCCGAACTCGCCGGGCTGTCGGAGAACCTGTCGCAGGTGTCGGGAGTGCTGAAACTGAAGTGAGCGAAGGCGGCTCGGGTCTGTCGCGCCGGGGCTTCATCACCGGCGCGCTGGGCACGGGTGCCGCGGTGGGCGCCGGTGCCGCCCTCGCCGGATGCTCGAAGGATGAAGCCTCTCCGCCTCCTGCGTCCGCGGGGGCGCTCGTCCCGTTCGAGGGCGCCCACCAGACCGGCATCACCGCGCTGCCCATCCCCGAACAGGGATTGATCGCCTCGTTCAACGTGCTGTCGAAGGATCGCGACGGCCTCAAGCGGGCCCTCCAGGAACTCACCGAAGAGATCCGCGGACTGATGGCGGGCAAGCCGCCCGAGGTTCGCGACCCGGAATACCCGCCCGTCGACTCGGGCATCCTCGGCGAGCAGCCGCCAGCGGACAACCTGTCGGTGGTGGTCGGTGTGGGCGCCTCGTTGTTCGACGACCGGTTCGGGCTGGCCGATCGCAAGCCCAAGGAACTGGTCACGATGCCGTTTCTGGCCAACGACCGGCTGGATCCCAAACTGTCGCACGGTGATCTGTCGATCGTGATCGAGGCCGGGCACAACGACACGGTCATCTTCGCGCTGCGCCAGCTGATGCGCCGCACGCGCAGCGATCTGGTGATGCGGTGGATGATCGACGGATACGCCAGGGGCATCGGCGCCGGGCAGGCGTCGGAGGCGGCGACTCCGCGAAACCTGTTGGGCTTCAAGGATGGGACGTCCAATCTCGATGTCGACGACGGCGCCGTCATGGACCGCCACGTCTGGGTCGGCCCGCAGGACGGCGAACCGGAGTGGGCGGTCGGCGGCTCCTACCAGGCGATCCGCATCATCCGCATGTTCGTCGAGTTCTGGGACCGCACCCAACTCGTCGAGCAGGAAGCGCTGATCGGACGCAGCAAGGTCAGCGGTGCACCGCTCGGGCTCAGTGGTGAGTTCACCGACCCCGATTACCCGGAAGACCCCGACGGCAAGCGAATTCCGCTCACGGCCCACATCCGGTTGGCCAACCCGCGCACGCCGGAGACGGACGAGAACCTGATCCTGCGGAGGGGCTTCAACTACTCCCGGGGTTTCGACGGCGCGGGCCGCCTGGACCAGGGTCTGGCCTTCATCGCGTATCAGCGCAGCCTGGAGAAGGGGTTCCTGACGGTGCAGCGCCGCCTCGCCGGGGAACCGCTCGAGGAGTACATCCTCCCGGTCGGCGGCGGCTTCTTCTTTATCCTGCCGGGCGTCACCGGTCCCAACCGGTACCTCGGCGATCAGCTGTTCAGCTGAGCATCGACCACAGAAACTCGAAGATCAGCGCCGAGCGGAATGCGGTCTGGGCGTTGTCGGCCGCGCCCGCGTGACCGCCCTCGATGTTCTCGTAGTAGTGGACAGGATGGCCCGCATCCTCCAGGGCCGCGGTCATCTTTCGGGCGTGGCCCGGATGCACGCGGTCGTCGCGCGTCGACGTGGTGACCAGCACGGGCGGATACCGGCGGTCTGCCGAAATATTCTGATACGGGGAGTATTTCGAGATGAACTCCCAATCGTCGGGATCGTCGGGGTCCCCGTACTCGGCCATCCAGGAGGCCCCCGCGAGCAGCAGGTGGAACCGTCGCATGTCCAGTAGCGGCACACTGCACACCAACGCGCCGAACAGTTCCGGGTACCGCGTCAGCATCACGCCCATCAACAGGCCGCCGTTGCTTCCGCCCTGCGCACCGAGCTGCTCGACGGTGGTGATACCGCGCGCCACCAAATCGCGTGCCACGGCGGCGAAGTCCTCGTAGACGAGATGCCGGTTCTCACGCATCGCCTGCGTGTGCCACGTCGGCCCGTACTCCCCTCCACCGCGGATGTTCGCCAACACATACGTGCCGCCGCGGCTCAACCACAACCGGCCCAACACGCCGGCGTAGCTTGGCGTGTTGGCCACCTCGAAGCCGCCGTATCCGCCCAACAATGTGGGGCCCGGCGCCTGGATGTGGCGGTGCCTTACAACGAAATACGGGATCATGGTGCCGTCGTCGGAGGCCACGAAGAACTGTTCGATTTGAAGGTCGGCGGCGTCGAAGAACGACGGCGCGCGTTTGACCTCCGCGACGGTGCCACCGGCCACGCCCCATAACAGCCGCGACGGGGTGTCGAAACCGCTGGAGTCGACGAAGATCTCGTCACCGTATTCGTCGGCGTCGACCAATACCGTGTTGGTGTTCGGCGGGATTCCCGGAATCTCGGCTCGCCGCCATGCTCCCGGTGTCACGACCTCGACGTGGCTGATCACATCGACGAGCGTGACGAGGATCAGTCGGTCACGCGTCCACGCGTAGTCGTCGAGGCTGGAGTGCTCGTCGGGTTCGAACACCACATGTAGATCCCGTGCGCCGTCTAGATATTCGAGGTATTTCGCGGCAAGCAGGGAACCGGCGCGATACGTCGTCGAGCCCACCGTCCAATCCGTGCGCGGCCGGATCAACAGCCACTCGCGGTGCACGGAGATCCCGGCGTCGGTGGGCACGTCGATGGGTATCAGCGTTTCGCCGCGCAACTCGTAACGCTCGCGGTTGAAGAAGTCGAAGGCCCGCGTGATCAGCAACCGTTCGAATCCCGGCGTCGCGTCATAGCCGCATCCCACGCTGACGTCGGCGATCTCACCCTCGAACAGGGTCTGCGCCTCGGCGAGCGGTTGCCCGCGCCGCCAGCGCTTCACGATCCGGGGATAGCCGGAGTCGGTCAACGAACCCGCGCCGAAGTCGGTGCCGACCAGCACGGTGTCGCGGTCCTGCCAGGTGACGCTTGATTTGGCCTCGGGAAGCGCGAAACCGTCCGCGACGAACTGCCGTGTGGCCATGTCGAATTCGCGAACGATGGTGGCGTCGGCACCGCCGCGGGACAGTTCGACGAGCGCGAGGGAGAAGTCCGGTTCGAGCACGTCGGCGCCGGCCCACACCCAGTTCTCGTCGTCTTGGTCGGCGAGCGCGTCGACATCGATCAGTACGTCCCACTCCGGCTGCTCGCTGCGGTAGCTGTCCAGCGTCGTGCGCCGCCACAGACCCCGCGGGTGGTCCGCGTCGCGCCAGAAGTTGTACAGGTGATCGCCCCGCCTGCGGACGTAGGGGATACGGGCGTCGGTGTCGAGTACCTCCAGCGCCTCTCGCCGCATCTGCTCGAACCTCTCACCGCCGAAGCGCGTGATCGTCGGTTCGTTGTGCTTGCGCACCCAGTCCAACGCAACATCACCGGTGATGTCCTCGAGCCACAGATACGGGTCCTCATCCACGCGACCCATTGTCGCGGTCCGGTGCCCGACCGGCTCAGCCGGTGTGCCGTACTGGGAGCTACGCCTTTGCGGAAGAGTCAATTTTCTGCCGGAATGCCCCGCGCGAGCGCCCATGGTGAGTGATCATGACCTGGTCATCTTTTTGTCCTAGTGAAGGAGATCGTCATGGCTGACCCACAGATCGTCGACACCGACGAGGTTCGAGAAGAAGAGGTTCAGCAGGAAATCGACCTGCTGCCGTCCTGATGACTGACGACTCATCGACGGCTCGGCGCGTCGGTGAGATCGAAGAACTCGGCTACACCGTCGTCAAGGGAGTCCTCGACCACGAGGCGATCGACGGCTACCTGAGCGATACGCGTCGGCTCGAGCGTGAACTGCCGACGGTGATCGCCAACTCGAACACCGTCGTCAAAGGTTTTCCCCGCCCGGGACAGAAGGCGCTCAACGGCGCCGATCACGACTGGGTGCGGATCGACAACCTGCTGCTACACGGTGCCCGATACGAGGCGCTCCCGACCAACCCACGGTTGTTGCCGATCATCGAGGGGGTGCTCGGTCGGGACTGTCTGCTGTCCTGGTTCATGACGAGCAACCAGCTGCCGGGGGCGGTCGAGCAACGCTTGCATTGCGACGACGAGATGTATCCGATTCCGCGGCCACACCAACCGCTGCTCTGCAACGCGTTGATCGCGCTCTGCGACTTCACCGACGAGAACGGCGCAACCCGCGTTGTGCCGGGCACCCACCGGCTGGCAGCGATGCCGTCGGAACCCTACCCACCGAGCACCCCGGTGGAGATGGCCGCAGGTGACGCGCTGGTGTGGAACGGCAGCCTGTGGCATACGGCCGGCGCCAACCGGACGAACAAGCCGCGTCCCGCCCTCACCGTCAACTACTGCGCGGGGTTCCTGCGCCAACAGATCAACCAGCAGCTCAGCATTCCCCGCGAGTTGGTGCGACGGCTGGACCCACGACTCCGCGAACTGATCGGCTACGGCTTGTTCGCGGGAAAGATGGGCCGGATCGATTGGCGCCCGCCCGCCGACTACCTGGGTTCCGAAGAGCATCCGTTCCTCGACTCGGTCCGCGACCGCTTGGAGCGGCCGCTCACGATCTGACGGTCGGCTGTTCGGGCAGCCGCAATACGATGATCAGCGCGACGGCCGTGATGGCGGCGGCGACCGCGATGGTCGCCTGCGCCCCTGTCGAGAGTGCCGTCGCGAGCGCGGATATATCGGCCGAGGGCGTCAGTCGCGAATGCGACGGCACCGCCGCGTCCAGCGCCGACCGGCCGGCTACACCGCTGAAGACTGCCGTGAGAATCCCGGCACCGAGGGCACCGGCCAGAAGCCGCAGCGCACTCTGAACGCCACCGGCAACCGCTGAGTCCTGTTCCGGCACTTCGTAATAGGATATGTTCACCAGTCGCGCGTAGGCGACACCCCAGGCCACGCCGTAGGCGACCAGCACCGCTCCCACAGCGGCCAGCGGTGTCTTCCAGGAGAGCAGGGCGATCAGGCCGAGCAGCAGCAGCGGCAGTGCCGCAAGGGCGTATCGGGCCACCGTGCGGTCGTCGAGTCGGCGAGCAAGGGCAGCCGCCGCCGGGCCGCTGAGCACCGCGCCCGCGCCGTAGCAGGCCAGCACGACGCCGACCCCCAATTGGCCCACGCCGAGGACGAACCCCAGGACCAGCGGGAGGGCCAGTTGGAATCCGGTGTCGCCGATGGACATGAACGCGGAGCTGAATGTGGCCAACCGAAAAGTCCGGTACCGAAAGAGGTGTGGCGGGGCGATGGTTTCTCGTCGCCGACGGATCCGCCTGCGCTGCACCGCGGCGAAAGCGGCGACGGCCGCGATGGTGACACCGAAAAGGCCGACGGCCGTGCGCACTTGGTCGTCGTAGCCGCCGCCTCCGAGGTCCACGGCCAGGGCAAGGCTGCCCGCACTTGCCGCCAACAGGAGCGCACCCCAGACGTCGATGTCGGCGAGACGCTTGCGGGGGTTCTCGGCCAAGGTCGTGGCGATGCCCACCGCGGCCAGCACGCCAAGTAGCGCCGACCCGAAAAAGGCCCAGCGCCAACTGATCGCGGTGGCCGCCGCCGCGCCCCCGACAAGAGGTCCTATCACCGCCGCCAGCCCGATCGCCGCCGCCCACAAGCCGAAGGCGCGCTCACGCTGCGGCCCACGTTGCGCGAACAGCGTGTTGAGCACGCCGAGACCGTTCGGCAGAGTCGCCGCCAACGCCAACCCGGACAGCACGCGGCCGGCGAAAAAGGAGGGCAGATCCCAGGCGATGCCGCTGAGCACGCTTCCCGCGATGAACAGGGCGGTGGAGACGAGCAGCACGAAGCGGCGTCCGAGGACGTCACCGAGCCTGCCGAACAGGACCATGAATGCCGCCGCTGCGGCGAAGTATGCCGTGAACGCCAGGCCCAGATCGGCCACGGACAAACCGAGATCCCGTACCAGTGACGGGATGACGGCGTCGGCGATCGTGAAGTCGCTGATCGCCAACGTCACCGCCAGCAACACGAACCCGTAACTTGTCGAGGGCCGCGAACCGGGCGCGCGGTGTCCGGCCGTCGGTGACGGATGCACGCGACCATTGTGGAGGTCGCGAGGCACAGTAGGGGCACGCTGGCGCACCGATGTGATCGCGAGCACAATCGGCCATGATGCGATAGACCGACCGCCATCGACCCGTCGCCTTCGCCGATGGCGACCGGCCGTCACAGGTCTCGTCAGATGTCTCAAAGAGGAGGACACGATGACCGTTTACGCCCGCCCGGGTGCCGCCGACGCCCTGATGTCGTTCGAGTCGCGCTACGGCAACTTCATCGGCGGAGAATGGGTGCCGCCGGCCTCCGGGGAGTACTTCGAGAACCCGACGCCGGTGACGGGCCAGCCGTTCTGCGAGGTGCCGCGATCCAACGAAACCGATATCGAGGCAGCGCTGGACTCCGCACACGGCGCGGCCACCGCATGGGGTAGGACCGCCGCGGGGGAGCGCGCCGTCATCCTCAACAAGATCGCCGACCGTATCGAGGCCAACCTCGAGTCACTGGCGCTCGCGGAGTCGTGGGACAACGGCAAGCCCATTCGCGAGACGCTCAACGCCGACCTCCCACTGGCCGTCGACCACTTCCGCTACTTCGCCGGAGCCATCCGGGCGCAGGAGGGGTCGCTGTCCCAGATCGACGACGACACCGTCGCCTATCACTTCCACGAGCCACTCGGCGTCGTCGGGCAGATCATCCCGTGGAACTTCCCGATCCTGATGGCGACGTGGAAGCTGGCCCCGGCGTTGGCCGCCGGGAACGCCGTGGTGCTCAAACCGGCCGAGCAGACGCCGGCCTCGATCCTGTATCTGATGAGCCTGATCGGCGACCTGTTGCCCGCCGGTGTGCTCAACGTGGTCAACGGGTTCGGTTTCGAGGCGGGCAAACCGCTGGCGTCGAGCAACCGCATCGCCAAGATCGCGTTCACCGGCGAGACCACCACCGGTCGGCTGATCATGCAGTACGCGTCCCAGAACCTGATCCCCGTCACGCTCGAGCTCGGCGGCAAGAGCCCCAACATCTTCTTCTCCGACGTGATGGCCGCCGCCGACGATTACCAGGACAAGGCGCTCGAAGGGTTCACGATGTTCGCCCTCAACCAGGGCGAGGTGTGCACGTGCCCGTCGCGCAGCCTGATCCAGGCCGACATCTACGACGAGTTCCTGGAGTTGGCCGCGATCCGCACCAAGGCCGTGCGACAGGGCGATCCGCTGGACACCGAGACGATGATCGGATCGCAGGCCTCCAACGACCAGCTCGAAAAGGTGTTGTCCTACATCGCGATCGGTAAAGACGAAGGCGCCCGCGTCGTCACCGGCGGTGAGCGCGCCGACCTCGGCGGCGACCTGTCCGGCGGCTACTACGTGCAGCCGACGATCTTCGAGGGCAACAACAAGATGCGGATCTTCCAGGAGGAGATCTTCGGGCCCGTCGTCGCGGTCACCTCGTTCACCGATTACGACGACGCGATCGCCATCGCCAACGACACGCTGTACGGGTTGGGCGCCGGCGTGTGGAGTCGCGACGGCAACACCGCCTATCGCGCCGGCCGCGACATCAAGGCGGGTCGGGTGTGGACGAACTGCTACCACGCCTACCCGGCGCATGCCGCGTTCGGCGGATACAAGCAGTCCGGCATCGGTCGCGAGAACCACAGGATGATGCTCGACCACTACCAGCAGACCAAGAATCTGCTGGTGTCCTACAGCAACAAAGCGCAGGGGTTCTTCTGACGAGCGCTTGCGCGAGGAGGCGAGGATTCTGACGATGCCCGACCGGCGCGAACGTGGGTTACCCGCACACCAAACCGGACTTTCGCGTGCGGGTAACCCACGTTCGGCGCAACAAGAAGAAGGGCCGGCGCCGCCGCGGGCGCTGATCACCGCCGCGGCCGCCGATCTGCTGACCCGACTGCAGGACAAGCATGGCGCGCTGATGTTTCACCAGTCCGGCGGCTGCTGTGACGGGTCGTCGCCGATGTGCTACCCCGACGGGGAGTTCATCGTGGGCGATCGCGACGTGCTGCTCGCGGTGCTCGACGTCGGCGACGGGGTACCGGTGTGGATCTCGGGCTCGCAGTTCGAGGCGTGGAAGCACACCCAACTCGTGATCGACGTCGTCCCGGGCCGCGGCGGAGGGTTCAGCGTCGAAGCCCCCGAAGGGGTGCGGTTCTTGAGCCGTGGCCGGGCGTTCACCGGGGCAGAGATGCAGGCATTGGCCGCCACACCGCCTGTGACCGGAGCGGATTTCGAACGGGGCGTCCGACCGCCACCGCCGGAAACGCATATCGTCGGTGACCCAATCGATGCCTGTCCGATACCTGACGCGCCGGGCGGGTGAGCGGGGCTAAGCCATGGTCCGCGTAGCCTTTCAACCGTGATACCGCTTCCCCGTGCATGGGTGCTGACCAGCGCGTTGCTGGTCGGTACGGCAGTGGGGCTGATCCTGGGGGTCGCCGCCACGCTGGTGATCGACGCGCCCATCCGGCCCGACGTCGTCGTGGCGCTCGTCGTCGGCGTACCCGCCGCGCTCGGCATGCTGGCGATCCTGGTGTCGGGTCGGCGGTGGGTGACGACCGCAGGCGCCTTCCTGCTCGGCGTCGCGCCCGGGTGGTTCGGGGTGCTGGTCGCGATCCAGGCGGTGCACGGTGCCTGAGACAACCGAAACGCTGCCCGGCGACCCGACGGAGCCGTACACCCCGACATTTACCACCGGTGAGTTCCAGGCGGTGATGGGAACAACGGCCGTCGCCGAGCACCCGTCGCAGCCGGTACCGATCCCGGCACAGCCCGTCGTGGTTCCCGGCAACCACCCCTACCTCAAGCGCTGGATGTTCGTGCTCGTCGTCGCGGGCGTCTGGGCGCTCGCCGCGTTGGCGGGATGGGGTCTGTACCACTGGTGGTACCACTCGATGGACAAGACGGCCCCGGTCTTCGTCGCGCTGGTCTTCGTGGTCACGGCGACGGTGGCCGGTCTACTTCTCGCGATGGTGCCCGACAGGCCCGTGGTGTCCGCGCTCGCGCTCGCGCTGATGTCGGCGCCGTTCGGAGCGGTCGCGGGGGCAGCGGTACTGCACGGTCTTTACTTCTGCGAGTGGGCCACCCGGTGTTTCGCAGGCGTGATCCCCTACTGAGTTGTTTCAGCGGCCGGTAGGTTCCCATGTCCGCATGGCCGCGTCGAGGCCCTGATCGTCCAACGCGCGCACCGGCAACGGTTCGTTGTCGTCGCCAGAACGCATACCGTCCAACAGGATCCCGACGTAGCGACGCCACAGATCGGTGTCGACGTGTCCGGCGAACTCGCTGACCATTCCGGCGAGCAGGCTGAGCAGAGGCAGGTCGGTGTGTGAGATGTCCGAGCGCAGACGGCCGTCGTTCTGCGCTCGCTTGACGACTTGCACGGCCACCGGGTGAAGACGTTCCTGTGCCGCCACCACGCGGTCACCGCCGTAGGCTTTGCTGAACGCGATTTCCCGCAAGCCCCGGTCGGTAGCGGTCATCGCGCACAGATGCTCGACGAACCACACGAAGCCCTCCCACGGATCGTCGTGCTCCAGCGCGGTTTCAGCCAACGCGGTCATCTGATCCAGGCCGTCGACGAAGATCGCCTCGAGCAGTTCGTCTTTGGTCGCGAACCGCCGATAAACCGTTCCCACTCCCACCCCTGCGTACCGGGCGACGTCATTGAGGTTGGGCTCCAAACCTTTTGATGCGAACAATTCACGGGCCGCTTGCAGAACGCGTGTGCGGTTGCGTTCGGCATCTCTGCGCAGGGGGCGACACCCCAGCCGCGGCGACTCCGTCTCACCCACATCCATCCGGCCGAGTGTAATGCGGTCCACAGGAAAGCGGATTGACCTTGTCCGCTTCGTTCGTTAGCTTGGCTGACTAGCACTGCGCCCCTTGAGCCCGGGGTGGTCACAACGCCGGAAGGTCCGCATATTGACTCCCGTCGATCCATTTCCCGCACTGCTCGGGCGCGCTGATGCCGACCCGGGGAAGCGCCGGTCATGAAGCTGGTGACGCGCGTCTGGCTTCCCGTAATGATCCTGATCGCCGCGACGGCGGGCGTTCTCGCGGTGTCGCATTTCCGGGGCATCTTCGGTGCCGAACCCGCCCTGAAGACCCCGATCGGTGCCGACACCGCGGAGAAGTTCATCCCGAAGGTCGTCACCTATGAGGTCTTCGGTACGGGAACCGCCGTGGTCAACTATCTGGATCTCGACGGAAAGCCGGTGCGCGCCGGAACCGTGAGCCTGCCGTGGTCGCTGACGTTGGAGACCACGGCGCCGTCGGTAGCGCCGAACATCATCGCCCAGACCGACGGCCAGTCCATCGGCTGCCGCATCACCGTGGACGACGAACTCAAGGATGAGAAGACGGCTCAGGGTGTGAACGCCCAGACGTTCTGTCTGGTGAAATCCGCATGAGCGCACCGGTCGACGACGCGCCGACGAACCCCAACCCGATCGCCGCGCCGAAGCGTCCCTGGCTTCCGCGGTTGATCCGCCTGTTCGCCCTGCCGATCATCGTGGGCTGGGTCGTCATCATCGGCTTCCTCAATACCGCGGTGCCGCAGCTCGAAGTGGTCGGCAAGCAGCGCGCGGTGTCGATGAGCCCGCAGGATGCGCCGTCGATGATCGCGATGAAACGCGTCGGCACCACGTTCGAGGAATACGACACCAGCAGCTCGGTCATGGTCGTGCTCGAGGGCGAGAAGAAGCTGGGTGTCGAGGCGCTCGAGTTCTACGAACAGATGGTGCGCGACCTGCGCGCCGACACCGCACACGTGCAGTATGTGCAGGACCTGTGGTCTGACTCGTTCACCGCCGCGGGCGCGCAGAGCGTCGACGGCAAGGCCGCTTACACCCAGGTATACATCGCCGGCGACCAGGGCGAGAGGTTGGCCAACGAGTCGGTGCACGCCGTGCGGGACATCGTCGCCAAACACCCGACGCCTCCTGGTGTCGAGGTCTACGTCACCGGCGCAGCAGCGACGACGACAGACCAGAACGCCGTCGGCGACAAGAGCATGCGGACGATCGAGATGCTCACCTTCGGCGTCATCGTCGTCATGCTGTTGGTGATCTACCGGTCCATCGCCACGACGCTGGTGCTGCTCAGCATGCTCGCGATGGGATTGCTCGGCAACCGCGGGTTGATCTCATTTCTGGGTTACCACAACGTGTTTGGTCTGACCACCTTCGCCACCAACCTGGTGGTCACCCTGACCATCGCCACCGCCGTCGACTACGGGATCTTTCTGGTCGGCCGCTACCAGGAGGCCCGCCGATCCGGTGAGGACCGAGAATCGGCGTACTACACGATGTTTCAGGGGACCGCCCACGTCGTGGCGGCGTCCGGGTTGACCATCGCGGGCGCCACCTTCTGCCTGAACTTCACCCGGCTGCCCTACTTCCAGAGCATGGGCTATCCGATGGCCGCGGCGATGGTGTTCGGCATCGTGGTGGCCTTGACATTCGGCCCCGCGTTGATCTCGGTGGTCAGCCGCTTCGGCCGCGTGCTCGAACCCAAAGCCAAGTCATCGACCCGGGCGTGGCGTCGGATCGGCACCTCGACCGTCCGCTGGCCCGGTGCGTTCGTGGTGGTGGCCGTCGCGGCGTGCCTGGTCGGCTTGCTCGCGCTGCCCAGTTACCACACGAGCTACAACGACCGGCTGTATCTGCCCGACGACATCTCAGCCAACGTCGGGTACGCGGCGGCGACCCGCCACTTCTCCGAGGCCCGGATGAACCCGGACGTGCTGATGGTCGAGACCGACCGCGACCTGCGCAACCCGGCAGGGTTCCTGATGATCGACAAGATCGCGAAAGCCCTTGCGGATGTCGAGGGAATCGCCCAGGTGCAGGCGATCACCCGGCCCGACGGCAAGCCGATCGAACACACGACGATCCCCTACATGATCGGCCAGCAAGGCGTCGGCCAGCTCATGTCCAACGACTACCAGCAGGGCGTCATCGACAACATCATGGCCCAGGCCGACGAGATGGCCCACACCATCGAGTCGATGGAGAAGATGAACTCGATCACCCGCGAACTGTCCGTGGTGTCGCGAAGTATGGCCGACAAGATGACCGACACGTCGCTGACTGTGCAGGAAGTGCGCGACAACATCGCCAACTTCGATGACTTCTTCCGCCCCGTGCGCAACTACTTCTACTGGGAGCCACACTGTTTCAACATCCCGGTCTGCTGGTCGCTGCGTTCCATCTTCAACAGCCTCGACGGCATCTCGACCATGTCCGACGACTTCCAGGCGATGGTTCCCGACATCAACCGGATGGCCGACCTGACGCTGGAGATGACCGCGGTGATGCCGGGGATGATCCAGTCGATGAAAAACCAGCGCCAGATGATGTTGAACCAATATCAAGTTCAGAAGGCGCAGCAGGACCAGACCATGGAGCAGCAGGAAGACAGCGCGGCGATGGGGGAGGCGTTCGACGAAGCCCTCAACGACGACTCCTTCTACGTTCCGCCCGAAGCGTTCACGAACGCCGACTTCATCCGCGGCATGGACCTGATGATGTCGCCGGACGGGCACGCGGTCCGGTTCACCATCATCCACCAGGGCGATCCGCTGACCGAGGAAGGCATTTCGCGGATCGAACCGCTGAAGAAGGCCGCGGCCGCCGCGATCAAGGGCACACCGCTGGAAGGCTCCTGGGTCTACGTCGGCGGTGCCGCGGCGATGTTCGACGACATGCAGCAGGGTGCCGATTACGACCTGCTGATCGCGGTCACAGCGGCGCTCCTGTTGATCCTCGTCATCATGATGGTGATCACCAGGGCCCTGGTCGCCGCTCTGGTCATCGTCGGAACCGTGGCGCTGAGTCTGGGCACGGCGTTCGGGATGTCGGTGGTGCTGTGGCAGCACATCATCGGCATCCCCCTGCACTGGATGGTCCTGCCGATGGCGATCATCGTGCTGGTGGCCGTCGGCGCGGACTACAACCTGCTGCTGGTGTCGCGGATGAAGGAGGAAGTCCACGCCGGACTGCGCACCGGCACCATTCGCGCCATGGCAGGCAGCGGCCCCGTCGTCACCGCCGCCGGGTTGGTGTTCGCGTTCACGATGGCGACGATGGCGGTCAGCGACCTGATCGTCATCGGCCAGGTCGGCACGACGATCGCGCTGGGCCTGATGTTCGACACGTTCGTGATCAGGGGATTGATGACGCCGTCGGTGGCCACTCTGCTCGGACGGTGGTTCTGGTGGCCGCTGCAGGTGCGCCAGCGTCCGCGCCCGGCGCCGTGGCCCCAGCCGATCCAACGCGATCCCGCGGGACATGGCGGACCGTTCGCCGATGCCCATTAGTGTGGGGGCGTGACCCACTATGACGTCGTCGTTCTCGGAGCAGGCCCCGGCGGGTACGTCGCGGCCATCCGTGCCGCACAGCTCGGACTGAACACCGCCATCGTCGAACCCAAGTACTGGGGCGGCGTGTGCCTCAACGTCGGGTGCATCCCGTCCAAAGCGTTGCTGCGTAATGCGGAGCTCGCGCACATCTTCACCAAGGAAGCCAAGCAGTTCGGCATCAACGGCGAGGCGACGTTCGACTACGGCGTCGCCTTCGACCGCAGCCGCAAGATCGCCGACGGCCGCGTCGCCGGCGTGCATTACTTGATGAAGAAGAACAAGATCACCGAGATCCACGGCTACGGCAAGTTCAAAGACGAGCACACGCTCGAGGTCGACCTCAACGATGGCGGCACCGAGACCGTCGAGTTCGACAACATCATCATCGCCACCGGCAGCAGCACCCGCCTGGTGCCCGACACGTCGCTGTCCGAAAACGTGGTCACCTACGAAGAACTCATCATGACGCGCGAGCTGCCGTCCTCGATCGTGATCGCCGGCGCCGGTGCCATCGGCATGGAGTTCGGCTACGTGATGAAGAACTACGGCGTCGACGTCACGATCGTCGAGTTCCTGCCCCGCGCGCTGCCCAACGAGGACGCCGACGTCTCCAAGGAGATCGAGAAGCAGTTCAAGAAGCTCGGCGTCAAGGTGCTGACCGGCACCAAGGTCGAATCGATCAAAGACAGCGGCGACGACGTCACCGTGTCCGTCAGCAAGGACGGCAAGTCCGAGGACATCAAAGCCGAAAAGGTGCTGCAAGCAATCGGTTTCGCGCCCAACCTCGAGGGTTACGGACTCGACAACACGGGCGTCGGGATCACCGAGCGCAAGGCGATCGACATCGACGACTACATGCGCACCAGCGTGCCGCACATCTACGCGATCGGCGACGTGACGGGCAAGCTGCAGTTGGCGCATGTGGCCGAGGCGCAGGGCGTCATCGCCGCCGAAACCATCGCAGGCGCAGAGACTCTGCCGCTCGGCGATTACCGGATGCTGCCGCGCGCGACGTTCTGCCAGCCGCAGGTGGCCAGCTTCGGGCTCACCGAGGAGCAGGCCCGCGAAGAGGGTTACGACGTCAAGGTCGCCAAGTTCCCGTTCACCGCCAACGCCAAGGCGCACGGTGCAGGGGACCCCAGCGGCTTCGTCAAGCTGATCGCCGACGGCAAGTACGGCGAGTTGATCGGCGGCCACCTGATCGGCCACGACGTCTCCGAGCTTCTGCCTGAGCTGACGCTGGCCCAGAAGTGGGACCTCACCGCCACCGAACTGGCGCGCAACGTCCACACGCACCCGACCATGTCCGAGGCCCTGCAGGAATGCTTCCATGGCCTGCTCGGCCACATGATCAACTTCTGAGCCGGGGCCACACAGCAGCGTGGTTCAGACAACCAGCACGGCGAGGGCACTGTGGGTCGCCGGCATCGGCGGCTTGGTGATCGGCCATATCCTCTGGCTGGCCGGGATCTCCTTCGCCACCTCGAGCTCCGACGTCAGCACCTGGGTGCTGGTGGTGGCCGCAGTGTCGTTTGTCGTGGGCGGTGCGGTCGGCTGGCTGGGCTGGCGGGCGTATCAGCGCAGAAGCGAGGTGTGGGCGGCGTTCCTGTGCGCGCTGCCGGTCTCGCCGGTGCTGCTGTCGCTGATCGTCCTCGGTATCACGTACCTCTAGCACGCCGTTTGTGAAGCTGCCGACGCTGACGGGCCGATGAGCGTCGTCGGATTCACAAACGAGCGCTAGTCCGGGAAGTCCAGCGGCACTTTCAAAGTGGTGATCGTGGCCGCCAGACCGTCGTACTGGGCGGCCAGCATGCAGAACTCGATCAACTGCGGTTTGGTCAGGTGCCTGGCCAACACGGCCCAGGTCTCGGGTGAGACGCCGCGGGTCACGACGAACTCGTCGGTCGCGGTGATCAACGCGTGCTGGCGGTCGGTCAGTCCTTCGGCGTCGGGACCCTCGAAGATCTTCTTCTGGACGTCCGGGCCGAGGCCCCGGGTGCGGGCCAAGCGGCGGTGCTGCTGCAGTTCGTATTCGCAGTCGCGGAGATGTCCGACGCGCAGGATGACGGTTTCGGCGTCCTGCACCGACAGCTTGCTCAGCATGCCGAGCAGCACACCGCTGTATGGCAGCCACGCCAGGAACAGAAGCCGGTGTTGGCCAAGCACATTGAAGAGGCTGAAGCGGGGCGCCCGGATAGCGCGGGCGCCGAGCTTGGCGATGGCCCAGTTCAGCGGGCCGAGTTCCTTGAATCCACCGGGCGCGATACGTGCCGACTCGGGTGCGCTCATCACAGCGAGTCTACGTGTGGTCGCCGAATCAAGGTCGACGTACCAGATAGGGCGAGACCGTGCTGCGGTGCTCGTCGATGTCGAGCGCACGGCCGAGGGCGGGGAAGGCCCGCTGCGGGCAGTTGTCGCGTTCGCAGACCCGGCAACCGGCGCCGATCGGCGTCGACACCTCCCCGGACAGGTCGAGCCCCTCCGAATACACCAGCCGATGGGCGTGGCGCAGCTCGCAGCCCAGGCCGATGGCGAACGTCTTACCCGGCTGGCCGTAGCGCTGCGCACGCCGTTCGACGGTGCGGGCCACCCACAGGTAGTTGCGCCCGTCGGGCATCTGCGCGACCTGCACTCCGATCTTGCCGGGGTTGGCGAATGTCTCGTAGACGTTCCACAACGGGCAGGTACCGCCGCTGGAGGAGAAGTGGAAACCGGTGGCGGACTGGCGTTTTGACATATTGCCCGCGCGGTCGACGCGGACGAAGGACAGCGGCACGCCGCGCATCGACGGCCGCTGCAGGGTCGACAGCCGGTGGGCGATCGTCTCGTAGCTGACCGAGTAGAACGCCGAAAGCCGCTCGACGTCGTAGCGGAAGTTCTCCGCGACATCGTGAAACTGCGCGTACGGCAACACCATTGCGGCGGCGAAGTAGTTGGCCAGACCCAGTCGCGCCAGCCGCGTCGACTCGTCGCTGGTGAACTTGCCCTCGTCGACGAGCTTGTCGATGAGGTCGCCGAATTCCAGATACGCCAGTTCGACGGCCATCTTGAACACGGTCTGCCCGGATGAGAGGTGGTTGTTGAGCTCGAGTGTCTTCGTCTCGGGGCTGTAGCGGTGCAGCACCGATTCGCCGAGGTCCATGCGGTGGACGATGCGCACGCCGTGCACCATCGTCAGTCGGTCCGACAATTGGCGGGCGAGCTCCGAGCGGTGCATCGGCATGCGGATGGTGAGGTCTTCGGCCGCGGTGTCGAGTTCGTGCAGATAATTCTGTCGTTGGTAGAAGTAGTCGCGCACCTCCTCGTGGGGCATGGTGATCGCACCCGAGCCGGAACTGAAGCCGCCGCCTGCGGCGAACCTGTCCTCGGTGGCCGCCGCCAGTCTGGTGGTGGTCAGCTGGTAGCGGCGGTGGAGGTTGACCATCGCGCGGGCGAGGTTGGGGTGCGCAGCGACCATGTCCGCGATCTCGGCCAGGTCGACGTCGATATCGAGGTCGCGGTCGAGGGTGACCTCGCGTAGCTCCGCGACCAGACGGGTGTCGTCCTCGGAGGCGAAGAAGGTGGCGTCGACGCCGAACACCTCGGTGATGCGCAGCAGGACGGCCAAGGTCAGCGGCCGGACGTCGTGCTCGATCTGGTTGAGGTAGCTCGGCGAGATGTCGAGCATCTGGGCAAGCGCCGCCTGGCTGAAGCCACGCTCGCTGCGAAGTTGCCGAACCCGCGAGCCGACAAACGTTTTCGCCACGTCAGCCAGCGTAGCAACGGTGCGAAGGTGCTCTTCGCATTGTTGGCAGATCCGCCGCTGTGGCAATATCGGCGGTTGTGAACGAGAAGCAGGGATCGGGAACGGGCCCGGCCCAGGGCCTGGCCAAGGCCATGATGCCGGTCCCTGATCCGCACCCCGACGTCTTCGACATCGAGTGGCCGCTCCGGGTGGCCGACGTGGACCGCGAAGGCCGGCTCAAATTCGACGCCGCGACGCGCCACATTCAAGACATCGGCTCCGACCAGTTGCGCGAACTGGGGTTCCAGGAGACCCATCCGCTGTGGATCGTGCGCCGCACGATGATCGACATGATCCGCCCGATCGAGTTCCAGGACATTCTGCGGCTGCGTCGTTGGTGTTCGGGAACGTCGAACCGATGGTGCGAGATGCGGGTGCGAATCGACGGCAGAAAGGGCGGCCTGATCGAATCCGAGGCGTTCTGGATCAACATCAATCGCGAGACGCAGGGACCCGCGCGCATATCCGACGACTTCCTCGAGGGATTGCGGCGTACGACCGACGTCAACCGGCTGCGGTGGAAGGAGTACCTGTCGGCGGGCAGCCGCGAGGACGCCGACGACATCCGCGAGTTCCCGACGCGGGTCAGCGACATCGACATCTTCGATCACATGAACAACGCGGTGTACTGGTCGGTGATCGAGGACCACCTGCACCACCACCCGGAGCTGGCGCGGTACCCGCTGCGGGTGACGATCGAACACGACGCCGCGGTCGCCCTTGGCGACAAGATGGAGATTCTCAGCCACACCTATCCGCCGGGTTCGACGGACAAATTCGGTCCGGAGCTGACGGACCGCACTGTTACAACGCTCACATATGCGGTCGGCGACGAGGCCAAGGCCGTCGCAGCGATCTTCAACCTCTGATCATGATCGGTTTAACAGTACGTGCGTACTGACCTGCGGAAATCGCCTACTCATCGGTAACTTCTGAACCGGTCAAGCGCACCTGCTTCTTCGCAAGATTCGCAAATCTGAGGAAGTGGTTGGCGAAAGTTGGCACTCGAAACGGCTGGACCTGCGCTAATGGCCTGAGGCATCCTCGTGGTAGCGAAACTGCTAAACCGTGCGGGCGTTAACAAGCCGGGCTACTCCGGCGGCGCCGCGGCGATAGTGAACAGATCGAAGGAGCGCCATGTCAACCGTTGGCAAGCCGAAGAGTGCCGAAGAAATTCAGCGCGACTGGGACACCAATCCCCGCTGGAAGAACGTCACCCGCGACTACTCGGCCGAGGACGTCGTTGCGCTGCAGGGCACCGTCGTCGAGGAGTCCACGCTGGCCAAGCGTGGGGCGGAGATCCTGTGGAACCAGCTGCATGACATGGAGTTCGTCAACGCGCTCGGCGCGCTGACCGGCAACATGGCCGTCCAGCAGGTGCGTGCCGGGCTGAAGGCCATCTACCTGTCCGGGTGGCAGGTCGCCGGTGACGCGAACCTGTCCGGTCACACCTACCCCGACCAGAGCCTGTACCCGGCCAACTCGGTGCCGCAGGTCGTGCGCCGGATCAACAACGCGCTGCTTCGCGCCGACGAGATCGCCAAGGTCGAGGGCGACACCTCGGTCGAGAACTGGCTGGTGCCGATCGTCGCCGACGGCGAGGCGGGCTTCGGCGGTGCGTTGAACGTCTACGAGCTGCAGAAGGCGATGATCGCCGCCGGTGTCGCGGGTTCACACTGGGAGGATCAGCTGGCATCGGAGAAGAAGTGCGGTCACCTCGGTGGCAAGGTGCTGATCCCGACCCAGCAGCACATCCGCACCCTGACCTCGGCCCGCCTGGCGGCCGACGTCGCCGACGTCCCGACCGTGGTCATCGCCCGCACCGACGCCGAGGCGGCCACCTTGATCACCTCCGACGTCGACGAGCGCGATCAGCCGTTCATCACCGGTGAGCGGACCAAGGAAGGCTTTTACACCGTCAAGAACGGCATCGAGCCGTGCATCGCGCGCGCCAAGGCCTACGCGCCGTACGCCGATCTGATCTGGATGGAGACCGGCACCCCGGACCTCGAGCTGGCCAAGAAGTTCGCCGAGGGCGTGCAGGCCGAGTTCCCGGACCAGATGCTGGCCTACAACTGCTCGCCGTCGTTCAACTGGAAGAAGCACCTCGACGACGCGACGATCGCGAAGTTCCAGAAGGAGCTGGGCGCGATGGGCTTCAAGTTCCAGTTCATCACGCTGGCCGGCTTCCACGCGCTGAACTACTCGATGTTCGACCTGGCTTACGGCTACGCCCGCAACCAGATGTCGGCATACGTCGAACTGCAGGAGCGCGAATTCGCCGCCGAGGAGCGGGGTTACACCGCGACCAAGCATCAGCGCGAGGTCGGCGCCGGCTACTTCGACCGGATCGCCACGACGGTGGACCCGAACAGCTCGACGACCGCGCTGAAGGGTTCGACCGAAGAGGGTCAGTTCCACTAAGTCAGGCCCCCTAGACCAGGCCCAGTAGGCTCACGAGGCCCAACGGCTTGTCATCAGGCCCCGTCCTTATATTGGGCGGGGCCTGATGTTATGGAGAGGACGCAAGTGAGCATTGAACGAGTCGGTGTGGTCGGCGCCGGACAGATGGGCAGCGGCATCGCGGAGGTGGCCGCGAAAGCCGGCGCCAGCGTCGTCGTCTACGAGCCGTCCGAGGAACTCGTCGAGGCCGGGCGCAAGCGGATCACCGGCTCGTTGGAGCGGGCCGCGAGCAAGGGCAAGCTCTCGGAGGCCGACCGCGATGCGACGCTGGCGCGGTTGTCCTACACCACCGAGTTAGCCGACCTGGCCGACCGTCAACTCGTGATCGAGGCGATCATCGAGGACGAAGCCGTCAAGGCCAAGGTCTTCGCCGACCTCGACGCCGTCGTCACCGATCCCGACGCGGTCCTGGCGTCGAACACGTCGAGCATCCCAATCATGAAAATCGCTGCGGCAACGAAGAATCCGAGCCGGGTACTGGGGCTGCACTTCTTCAACCCAGTACCGGTGCTGCCACTGGTGGAGCTCGTCAACACGCTGGTGACCTCCGAGGAGGCGCTGCAGCGGACCGAGCAGTTCGCGAGCGAGGTGCTCGGTAAGCAGGTGGTGCGGTGCAGCGACCGCTCCGGGTTCGTCGTCAATGCGCTGCTGGTGCCGTACCTGCTCTCGGCGATCCGGATGGTGGAGGCGGGCGTGGCCACGGTGGAGGACGTCGACAAGGCAATCGTGGCCGGGCTCTCACATCCGATGGGCCCGCTGCGGCTTTCGGACCTGATCGGTCTGGACACCATGAAGCTGATCGCAGACTCGATGTTCGACGAACTCAAGGACCCGCACTACGCGCCGCCACCACTGCTGCTGCGGATGGTCGAGGCGGGGCAGCTCGGCAAGAAGTCAGGCCGGGGCTTCTACAGCTACTAGCGCCGAGCCCACGCCCATCAAACGGGGCAGCCGCGGCTCCTGAGCGCCTCGCATACCCGGCGCACTATCTCGGCTCGTTGATACCGTAGGTGACGCGCGCTGACCCGCACGATCAGCCAGCCTTGCGCGGCCAAGAACTCCAGCCGTTCGATGTCTCCGGCGTGAATGTCCGGACTGGTCCAATGCTGCACTCCGTCGTACTCGACGCCCACTTTCCACTGGCACCAGCCCATATCGATGCGGCGATTGCCAACGCGAATCTGCGTGGCCGGGCGAGGCAACCCATCACGGACGAGCAGCAGCCGAAGCTCGGTCTCTTTCGGCGATTCCGCGCCGCCATCGACGAGATCCATCGTCGCGCGCAGTGCACGGATGCCCCGTGCGCCGGGATAGCGGTTCGCGATGCCCTGCACTTCGGCGACGGTGCACCCGGTCGCGTTGAGCAGGGCGTCGATTCGCACGATCCCCAGATCCCCCGGCACGCGCCGACCTAGGTGTACTGCCCAGGCAGGTTGGTTGAGAAAGTGTGACGACACGCTGTAGAGGTCGTTGATGGCGAAGGCCTCCCGTCG
>NZ_LZIK01000050.1:0-17807 GCF_001667105.1 Mycobacterium sp. 852002-51152_SCH6134967
GTCGCGCCCTGCCCCGGACCCCTCGGCGAACCCGCCCAATGGCGCTGGTACGAACCCTTCCAACCCCAACCACCACCCCAGGTGAACTGAACCAGCCAAACAGCCTGGTGCGCAGGCGAATCCAACGGGCAATGAAAAGCAGTGGTCAGCGGACGAACGCCGCCCCGCGTTCGCGGTCCAGGAATGTCTCGGACTTGTTCTTCAGGAAGAACAGGTAGACGACGAGCGAGATCGCGATGCATACGGTGACGTATCCGATGAACAGCGGCACCTGATCGCGTTCCTTGAGCGCCTGGTAGATCAACGGCGCCGTGCCGCCGAACATCGAGTTCGCCAACGCGTATCCCACACCGACGCCGAGCGCCCGAACGTGCACCGGGAACAGCTCCGACTTCACCAGCGCGTTGATCGAGGTGTAGCCGGTGAGGATGACGTACCCAACGGCCACCAGCAGGAAAGAGGTGAGCGGAGAACGGGTTTCGGGCAGGTAGATGATCAGGATGTAGGTGTAGACCAGCCCGCCGAAGCCGAACCACAGCAGCAACGGTTTGCGTCCGACCTTGTCGCTGATCATCCCGCCGACCGGTTGCAACAGCATCAGGAAGATCAGGCCGATCAGGTTGATCCACGTGCCCGTCATACCCTCGCCCTTGTAGGCGGTCTTCACGATCGCTGGGGCGTTGACGCTGTAGGTGTAGAACGCGACGGTGCCGCCCATGGTGATCAGGAAGCACAGCAGCAGAGGTCTCCAGTAGCGGGTGAACAGCTCGCGCATCGAACCGGCGCCCTTTGCCTCGCCGGCTTTCGTCGCCTCGATGACGTCCTCGCTGAGAGACTCGTCCATGGTGCGGCGCAGCCAGAACACCACGACCGCAGCAACCCCACCGATCGCGAAACCGATGCGCCAGCCGAAGTCGCGCAGCTGGTCTTCACTGAGGAACGCGTCGAGCACCAGCAGCGTGAACTGCGCCAGCACGTGCCCGCCCACCAGCGTGACGTACTGGAAGCTCGAGAAGAAGCCGCGACGTTCGCGGGTCGCGGCCTCGGACATGTACGTCGCCGATGTCCCGTACTCACCCCCGGTCGCGAATCCCTGCACAAGACGCGCGAGCACCAGGACGATCGGCGCGGCGATCCCGATCGTCGCCTGGGACGGCACCAGCGCGATCACCATGGAGCAGAACGCCATCAGCGACACACTGACCGTCAGCGCGGCGCGCCGGCCGCGCCGATCGGCGAACCGCCCGAAGAACCACGACCCGACCGGCCGCATCACGAAGGTCACCGCGAAGATCGCGTAGACGTACACCGTCGAGTTCTTCTCGGACTCGTCGAAGAACTGCGCTTCGAAGTACGAGGCGAACACCGTGTAGATGTAGACGTCGTACCACTCGACGAGGTTTCCCGACGAGCCGCGGATCGTGTTCCAGATCGCCCGCCGGGTCTGCGCAGGAGTCGACCGCGGCGGCTGCGCTTCGGTGGTCGGTACGGTCATGGACGGACACGGTATCCGACGGAGCAACCGGTCGGATGGATGTTGTTCATGGTCCTGGGGGCGAGATTGCACTCAGGGTCGTGGTCGGTCGTGAACAGCCCTCAGTGCATTCTCGTGCGTAGGCGCTCGCGGGCATCCACCCGCTCCCGCTGCGGAACCACGACGTACTTCGGGTCGCGCGTCGACGCCACGCCGGCCTCGAACACCCCGAACCGCTGCAGCGCACTGCCCACCAGCAGCGCCGCTCCCGCCGCGACCATCGTCGCCCGGTTACGCCCCAGCAGAGCGCCGACGGCTCCTCCCGCGGTCAGCACCTCCGATACCTGACGCAACCGGTGCGGTCGTCCCGTGGTGTACGCCTCGCCCTCGACGCCCATCCGCCGCTCCATCAGCTGCGACGCCGCCACCTCCATACCCGCGCCCAGTACAGCCATGCGCCGCGCCGGACCGGTCTCGTCGTAGGGCGCCAACAACATCCCCAGGCCGGCGCCGCTGGCCGCCGCCGAACCCGTGAACACGAACGGCAGATACGGGTGCGCCTCCCGCCACGCCGGAACCGCCGTCTGCGACAACAGAACTGCCGTGTACGACGCCACCCCCGACGCTGTTCCCGCCGCCCACAGCCCGGCCGGTCGCGCCGCCCGCTCGACTAACCGGCCCAACGCTGTCTTGCGCAGTCGACGCGGCATCAGCTCGGCCACCGCGATCACGCCCGATCCGGGACCGTACGCCGACAGGATCCAGGTGCCCATGCTCATCGGCGAGCTCGGCTTGGCCACCCGCAGCATGTGGTGGAACCGCTCCGGCCGCCCGAGGTCGGCGATCAGGAAGTACAGGCTCGCCAAAATGCTGACGAGCGAACCGATTCGGGTGACCTTGCGCAGCTCGGTCCGTCCCGTCAGGTCCGCTCCCGCCGCGAGCATCGCCGACCCGCCGGACAGGCCGCCGCAGAACAGGTACACCGCGATCCTCCAGTCCCACACCGGGGTCTTGAGGATCTGCTTGCCGTAGTAGGAGCGGAATTCGGCCTTCGGCACGGCGAGTTGTTCGCGGGGCATCAGCTGCGCCTTCCGAAGAACGAGGACACGGCGATGCCGATCATCGCCGACGCCGCCATGCCCGCGTAACGCCACATCGCGCCCATGTCGCGTGTCGGTACCACAGGATCCGGCGGTAGCCCGTACACCTCGGGTTCGTCGAGCAGCAGGAAGAATGCGCCGTCACCGCCGACACCGTCGTTGGGATCCTCGCCGTACAGCCGTGCCTCGGTGACGCCCCGCTCGTGTAACTCGTTGACACGCAGGGCGGCTCGCTCCCGCAGCTCATCGAGCACACCGAACTGGATGGAGTCCGTCGGACACGCCTTCGCGCAGGCCGGCTCCAGCCCGTCACGCAGACGGTCGTAGCACAGCGTGCACTTCCATGCCCTGCCGTCACCCTCGCGCCGCTCGATAACCCCGTACGGACAGCCGGACACACAGTAACCGCATCCGTTGCAGATGTCCTGCTGCACAACGACGGTCGCGAACTCAGTGCGGAACAGCGCGCCCGTCGGGCACACATCGAGACACCCGGCGTGGGTGCAGTGCTTGCAGACGTCGCTGCTCATCAACCATCGGAAGTCCTGGCGGGTCTCGGCGCTCATCGTGTCGCCGGGGCGCTCGAAACCGGGGATCCCGAGGTCCACGCGTTCCTGTGACGGTTGCTCGATGAACGCGACGTGCCGCCACGAATTGGCGCCCAGCTCACCGGTGTTGTCGAACGACATGCCAAGAAGGTTGTAACCGCTGTCGGGTACCTCGTTCCACTCCTTGCACGCGACCTCGCACGCCTTGCAGCCGATGCACACCGAGGTGTCGGTGAAAAAGCCCATCCGCGGCGGATGTTCGTCGTAGCCCGCGTCGGCGGCGACGTCGTCGAGAGGGCCGTAGAAGCTGTTGTGGCTCATGACTGCTCCTCGGTGTGGTCTTCCGACGGCCCGGTGGTGTCCAGGTTGGTACCGGTCTCGGGGGTGATCCGGGCACGCTCGCGGTACATCGCGATGTACTGCAGCAGCGCAGGACCCCGCGGCCGCCGCCCGGGCTGGATGTCACACGTCGCGACCTTGCTCTCCTGGATGAACACGTTCGGATCGGCCACCACCCCGAGCAGGTCGTTGACCACGTCGCCGTCGATCAAACCGACACTGCCCCAGTGATAAGGCATCCAGACCTGGTGCACGACCCGGTCCTCGACGCGCAACGGCCGCATCCGGTCGGTCACGAACACCCGCGCGTCGACCGCCGAGCGGCTGGTCACCACGTGCGCCCATTCCATATGCGTCAGACCGCGTTCGGCCGCCAGCTCGGGTGACACCTCGACGAACAGACCGGGCTGCAGCTCGCTGAGATACGGCAACTGGCGGCTCATCCCGCCCGCCGTGTGGTGTTCGGTCAACCGTGCGGCGGTGAAGACGAACGGGAACACCTCGCCGTGCAACTCCGGCGGCGACGGGTTCGACGGGTTGTCCGCTCGCCCGTACACCTTGCGCGCCGGGTTTCCCTGCTGCATGTAGAGGGCATTGGCCATCGGCGACTCGTGCGGTTCGTAGTGCGTCGGCAGCGGCCCGTCGAGTACCCCGTTGGGGGCGAACAGCCAGCCCTTGCCGTCGGCCTGCATGACGAACGCGTCGTCGCCGCGCAGCGCCTCGACACCGACTGCGTCCGAGGGTGGTTCGTAGTCGGGCGGTTTGTCCTTTTCGAAATCCGGTACGTCGTAACCCGTCCACTCCCCCTTGTCGTTGTCCCACCAGATGAGCTTCTTGCGCTCGCTCCACGGCCTGCCCTGCGGATCGGCCGACGCGCGGTTGTAGAGCACGCGGCGGTTCATCGGCCACGCCCAACCCCATTGGGAGTCGTCGTGCGGCTCGCGCCGCGCTGCCTGGTTCACCTCGTCGGCGTACACGCCGCTGTAGATCCAACAGCCACACATCGTGGAACCGTCGGACTTCAGCGAGGTATAGCCGTCGACGGCGCGATCGGTCGTCAGATCCACGCCGCTGATGCGCCGCAGCACATCCGCGGCCGACGGCTCGTCACCGTCGAGCTTGTAATCCCACGACAGGTCCAGCAGCGGCCGGTCCCGCTCATCGGTTGAGCCGGCCAGCTTTTCGCGCAGAATCCGGCCCAGGTGGTAGAAGAACCACAGCTCGGAGCGGGCGTCGCCGGACGGTTCGACCGCTTGTTCGCGCCACTGCAGCTTGCGCTGCGTCTGGGTGAACGTGCCGGACTTCTCGACGTGCGAAGCCGCGGGGAACAGGAACACCTCGGTGCGGCAGGTCTGCGGGTCGATCTCGCCGGTCTCGATCTCCGGCGCGTTCTGCCAGAATGTCGCGCTTTCGATTTCGACGAGGTCGCGCACCACCAGCCAGTCCAGGTTGGCCATGCCGAGGCGCTGCAATCGGCCGTGCGCAGACCCCACCGCGGGGTTCTGCCCCAGCAGGAAGTAGCCGAACACGTTGCCGTCGACCATGTCCATCACCGTGCGGTAGGTGCCGTGATCGCCGTTGATGCGGGGCAGATAGTCAAAGCAGAAGTCGTTGTCGGCGGTGGCGTTTTCGCCCCAGTACTCCTTGAGCAGCGACACCATGTAGGTATCGGCGTTGTGCCAGAAGCCTTTCTGGTGGTCGCCGCGGATGTCGTCGACGTACTGCGAGAGCGTTTCTTGGCCGGCGTGCGGCATCGCGAGGTAGCCGGGAAGCAGGTTGAACAGCGTCGGCACGTCGGTCGAGCCCTGGATGCTGGCATGCCCGCGGAGTGCAAACACTCCCCCGCCGGGGCGGCCGATGTTGCCCAACAGCAGCTGGATGATCGACCCGGCGCGGATGAACTGCGCTCCCAGCGTGTGCTGGGTCCACCCGACGCTGTACACCAGCGCGGCGGTGCGCTCGCGGCCGGAGTTCTCGGCCCACGCCCGCGCAACGTCGAGGAAATCCTCTGCGGGCACACCGCAGACGCGTTCCACCATCTCCGGGGTGTAGCGGGCGTAGTGGCGTTTCAGGATCTGGAAGACGCAGCGGGGGTGCTGCAGCGTCGGATCGCTGGGGATCCGATGCGCGGTGTCGTCGATGGGTGCGCCGCCGGACCCCTGCTGGTCCGGCGCGGCCTGCTCCTTGGCCCCGGACCCGCCGCCTTCGCGATCGGTCCGCTGGTACTGCCACGTCGACGGGTCGTAGGAGGCGGATTCGTCGTCGTAGCCGGAGAACAACCCGTTGAGGTCCTCGGCGTCCCGGAACCGCTCGTCGACGAGGAACGAGGCGTTGGTGTAGGCGGTGACGTACTCGCGGAAGTCGAGGTCGTTGCTCAGGATGTAGTTGATGATCCCGCCGAGGAAGGCGATGTCACTGCCCGCCCGCAGCGTGAGGTGCCGGTCGGCCAGCGCGCTGGTGCGGGTGAACCGCGGGTCGATGTGCACGACCTTGGCGCCGCGCAACTTGGCCTCGACCGCCCACTGGAACCCGACCGGATGGGCTTCGGCCATATTCGAACCCATGATCACGATGAAGTCCGAGTTGGCGAGGTCCTGCTGGTAGTCCGTCGCCCCGCCGCGACCGAAGGAGGCTCCCAGACCGGGAACCGTGGCGCTGTGTCAAATACGCGCCTGGTTCTCGATCTGTAACGCGCCCAAGGCGGTGAACAGCTTCTTGATCAGGTAGTTCTCTTCGTTGTCCAGCGTCGCGCCGCCGAGGCTCGCGATGCCCATGGTCCGGCGCAGCGTGTTGCGGTCGGCGTCGAACTGCTGCCACCCCTTGTCCCGCGCGTCGAGCACCCGGTCCGCGACCATGTCCATGGCCGTGTCGAGGTCGATCTCCTGCCACTCGGTGGCGTACGGCGGGCGGTAGCGCACCTTGGTCAGCCGCTGCGGGCCGGTGACGAGCTGCTTGCTCGCAGATCCCTTGGGGCACAGGCGGCCTCGTGAAACGGGACTGTCGGGGTTGCCCTCGATCTGGATGACCTTCTCGTCCTTGACGTAGACCTTCTGTGCGCACCCCACCGCGCAGTACGGACAAACGGAGTGCGCGACCCGGTCGGCTTCGACGGTGCGCGGGGTCAACTCGCTCGAGCGCTTCGACTGGGCGGCGTGGCCGCGCCCCAACGGGTCCTGGCCCATGAGCTGCCGGTACACCGGCCACGACTGGAACAACCCCTTGATGTCCACTGCGCCTCCTTCAGGCCTCGAAGGCTCCTTACCCGACGTTGCTCCCATCAAACCGCGTGCGGACTGCGGTTGCTACGAACCGGGCGTATCTCGGCGTTGCGCCTAGTCACACGGGGTGCGGCGCGAACGGCCGTCGTCGTCGGATGGCTGCTGTGGGCGCCACGGTGGTCGGAACCCGACCCGATCATGGTTTGCACCCTCTATGGTGCTGCTGTGGCCGAAATCGACCGTCGCACCCTGATGATGATGACCGGAGCCGCCGCCTTTGGCGCGGCCGCAATCCAATCGCCGCTGGCCAACGCCTCGCCGGTCCGGCCTTCTCCGCCGGCACAGCCACCACCGGACGCGGTGGCCGGCGCCTACCTCTTCCACGACGAATTCGACGGTCCGGCCGGGTCGGCGCCCGACCGGTCGAAGTGGATCATCCAGAGCTGGGACGACCCGGTGAACCCGCCGATCGCGGGCCACTACCGCGACGACCGCCGCAACGTGTTCATCGACGGCAACTCCAACCTCGTGCTGTGCGCCACGCAGGAAGGCGACCAGTACTTCAGCGGCAAGGTGCTCAGCCACTTCCGCGGCCAGATCGGCACCACCTGGGAAGCGCGGATCAAGTTCGACTGCATGCACCCCGGTCTGTGGCCCGCCTACTGGTTGCTGAATCAGGACCCGCTTCCCGACGGCGAGGTCGACATCGTCGAGTACTACGGCAACGAGTCCTGGCCGCCCGGGACCACCGTGCACGCCGCGTCCAACGGCAAGACGTGGGAGGGCATGTCTATCCCCCAGCTGGTGGATCCCGCGTGGCACACCTGGCGCACCGAGTGGAGTGAGGACGGTTTCCGCTTCTGGCGTGACTACGTCGACGGCGCCGAGCCCTACTTCACCGTTCCGGCCAAGCCGATCCCCGTCCACGGCCGCCCTGGCGACCTGCGGTGGCCGTTCGGTATCCCCGGCTACTGGCTGCAGGCCATCTTCAACCTGGCGGTCGGCGGTTCGGGCGGCGGGGATCCGCGCCGGGCGCCTTACCCGTCGGCCATGCTCATCGACTGGATCCGCGTCTGGTAGACGTCGCCGCCCGCGGTCGGCTCACGTGGCTGGAACCGCTGCTCGTCGGCATTCTCGGTGCCGCGGTGAGCCTCGCGGGCGCCGGACGACCGTCGTTCTGGTACGACGAGGCCGCAACGATCTCGGCGTCCTACAGTCGGCCGCTGTCTGCGCTGTGGCAGATGCTCGGCGACGTCGACGCCGTACACGGCCTGTACTACGTACTGATGCACGGCTGGTTCACCATCGTGCCGCCGACCGAGTTCTGGTCCCGGGTGCCCAGCGGCCTGGCCATCGGGGCCGCCGCGGCTGGGGTGGTGGTGCTGGGTCGGCAGCTGCCGTCGCGGGCGGTCGGGCTCACGGCCGGCGTCATGTGCGCGATCCTGCCCCGGGCGACGTGGGCGGGTATAGAAGCGCGCCCGTATGCGCTGACGATGATGCTGGCGGTCTGGCTGGCCGTGGCGCTGGTGTGGGCCGCCGGACGCGAATCCCGTTGGATCTGGGGGGTTTACGGCGGCCTGCTGGCGGTCTCGATCCTCTTCGACGTCTACCTAGCGTTGCTGGTCCTCGCGCACGCGGTGTTCGTACTGGCGTTCCGGCGGCGTCGGGCGGTGGTGCTGCCGTTTGCGATCACATCGGGTGTGAGCGTCGCGGTAATGGCGCCGTTTGTCGCCGTGGTCGCCGGACAGGCCCAGCAGATCAGCTGGATCACGCCGATCGGCTCGCGCACGTTCGAAGACATTGCCGTACAACAGTATTTCGACCGCAACCCGTACTTCGCGACGCTGTCGTTGGTCGTGGTACTCGCGGCGATCGGGGTGTGGGTCTTCGCGAGGCGCCCGAGTGCCGAAGAGCGGGAAGCCGTCGTGTTGGCCGTCGCCTGGTTGGTGATCCCGACGGCGTTGATCGTCGCGTACTCGGCGGTGCGCGAACCGCTCTACACCCCCCGATATCTGTGCTTCACCGCACCGGCAACGGCGCTGCTGCTGGGCGTCTGCATCATGGCGGTGGCGCGCTCCGCGTGGGTGGCAGCGGCGGTCGTGGTGGTTTTCGCCTTGGTCGCGGCGCCCACTTTCATTGCCGTGCAACGCGGTCCGTACGCGAAATACCACATGGACTACAGCCCGGTAGCCGACCTGATCTCCGCGGAGGCCGCCGCGGGTGATTGCTTGCTGGTCAACGACACCGTCACCTTCCATCCCGCGCCGATGCGACCGTTGATGGCCGCGCGCCCCGACGCCTACGCCGGCCTGGTCGACGTCAGCCTGTGGCAGCGCGCCGCCGACCGCCGCCACGTGTTCGACACCAACCTGATCCCCGAGGCCTCGGTCGGACCGCTCGAGCACTGCGGCGTCGTCTGGATCATCACGCAGGCCGATCCCGACGCCCCCGAACATGAAGAGGGGGTGGCGATTCCACCCGGTCCTCTTTTCGGCGGGACGCGGGCGTTCGCGGTCAGCCACGATATGGGTTTCCGGTTGATCGAGCGGTGGCAGTTCAGTTTGGCGCAGGTGATCAAGGCGGAACGCTAGCCGCGCGTCGGATTGTTCACGCCGAGCGTACGGTTTGTACGTGAACCCGTTTCAATACACGGAGAAGGACACCCGATGAGCACACCGCCGCTGGTACCGCCGTTCACTCACGACACCGCCGTCGCAAAAATCCGTGCTGCAGAGGATAATTGGAACACTCGCGACCCCGTGCGCGTCGCGCAGGGTTATACGCCGGACAGCCGGTGGCGCAACCGATCGACCTTTCTTCAGGGCCGCGAAGAGATCATCGAGTTCCTGACCGGCAAGTGGGAGCAAGAACTCGAGTATCGACTGATCAAGGAGCTGTGGGCGTACGGCGACGAGCGCATCGCCGTCCGGTTCGCCTACGAATATCACGATGCCGAGGGCCGGTGGTTCCGGGCGTACGGCAACGAGAACTGGGAGTTCGCCGCCGACGGGCTGATGAAGACGCGCCACGCGAGCATCAACGATGTCGCGATCACCGACCAGCAACGGTTGTTCCACTGGGACCGCTCCGGCCCGCGGCCGGCCGACCACCCGGGACTGAGCGACCTGGGATTGTGACGGGACGAGCGCTCAGTCAGGTACGAAACGGGCGGACGGCCGCGTAAGCCAGTCATAGTCGCCCCTCGGCAGGATCCAGCACAGAGCCCCTTGACGCCGCCCGGCTCCAGCAGAAAGCCCTTCGACACTGCCCAGCTATCAGCGAATTATTCGCTCGGAGCGAATAATTCGCTCTGAGGCGGGCACTTGCGATGCGGAACCCACCAGAAACCAGTGGGACTGGTAGTGCCAGTGAGGCTGGTGGAGCTAAATTGAGGCTGTGGAGCTAAGAAGGCTGTGGAGCTAACGAGGCTGTGGAGCTAACGAGGCTTGGGCGTTGAGCGCTCCCGCGAAAGAAGCGTTCGGGTGCCGTCGCCGCCGCGGCGGGTCACCTTTCGCGCGTCGAGGAGTTCGAGCAACGGCACCGCGACCCGCCGGGTGGTGTTCAGCGCGCGCTTGGCCTCGGCGACGGTGAACGGTTGCGGCAGCGCCGCGAGGATCTTTGCGGCGCGGTCGACGGCCTCGGGACCGAGGACGACGCCGTCGGCGATCCGGGTGAGCCGTCCGGCGCGGATCGCCGCCGCGAGTTCGCGCGGTCCCAGGTTCAGGTCGACGAGTTCGTCGGCCTCCGGTGCGTGAAACGGCTCGACCGCCAACCACTCCTCGACCGTTCGCACGGCCTTGTCGACGCGTGCGGGCAACTCCGCATCAGGGCGTCGCACCACCCCGTCAGCCACCTCAAGTCCGGCGCCCTCCAACAGCGCGAGCAGGAGTTCGGCGGCGGGCACACCGGCCTGCTGGCGTAAGGCTTCCAGCGGCATTCCCGCCGCGATGTCGTGACCGGCTGTCCAGTCGTCGAGCGCAGCCGTCATCTGGTGGCGACGCTGCGCCCACCAGTCGTCGTCGACCATCCACTCCCCGACGCGGGTGCCGTCAGCGTCAAAACCCATGGCGTGCAACTCGGTTACGCGGACACACGGTGGCGGACGCACATGCCCGGTTGCCAGTTCCTCACCGCGCTCGCGTGCCGCACCGCGACGCCGCAGCGCGGGCGGCCGCACGTCGAGCACCTCGACGCCCGCGGCGATGCGGTGCTCGCCGGGGTCACGCAACAAGCCGATGTCACCGACCCGCAGCGGAAGCGGACGCGTCAGCCGAAGCCGTGCGGCCGCCGCGCCGAGCGGTCGCACGCGCACCGGCACCGCGGCCGACCCGATGTGGAGCACGAGTTGCCGATGCAGTTCGCCGGGTTCCCTTAACAGAACGTCGATTTCGGCGGTATCCAGCCATGCACCTGGCGTGCGCATGGTGTCGCCGCGACCGATGTGCCTGCGGTCGACACCGCGCACATTCACCGCGACCCGCGCGATGGCGCCGACCTCCCGCTGGTCTTCGCTGAGCGACTGCAGACCGCGGATCGTCAGCCGTCGTCCCGCGTGCTCGAGCTCGTCGCCGACACGCAAGGTGCCTCCCGCCAGCGTCCCCGTCACCACCGTGCCCGCGCCGCGGACGGTGAACGACCGGTCGACCCACAGCCGCACGTCGGCGTCGCGGTCGGGCGCGGGCAGCGCGTCGACAAACGAAATGACCGCGGCGCGAACGGCTTCCAGATCCGTGCCGAGCACCACCGGAACGTCGGGCAGCCGCTCTCGGACTTGTTCGATCGCGTCAGCGGGGTCGGCGAGGTCGGCCTTGCTGATCACGACGAGCAGGTGCCGAACCCCGAGCGCCTTCAGCGCGTCGAGGTGTTCGTCGGACTGCGGCATCCAGCCTTCCGTCGCGGCGACGACGAACATGACGGCGGGGACGGGGCCCACGCCGGCGAGCATGTTCGCGACGAACCGTTCGTGGCCCGGCACGTCGACGAACGCGACCTCACGCCCGTCGAGCGTGGTCCACGCGAAACCGAGATCGATGGTCAGGCCGCGTCGCTGCTCCTCGGCGAGCCGGTCCGGCCACATGCCGGTGAGGCGTTCGACGAGCGTGGACTTGCCGTGGTCGACGTGGCCCGCGGTCGCTACGACGTACACGCCAGCACCGCCTGGACGAGCAGGCCGTCGTCGCCGGGGGCCACCGTGCGCAGGTCCAGCAGGCACCGGCCGCTCTCCAGCCGTCCGACGACCGCGGGTGTGCCGGTGCGTAACGGCGCGGCATAGTCCTCCGGCAGGCTGACCGCAGCGCTCGGCAGCGCGACGTCGGGCGCGCCACCACCGCCGACCGCGGCGGTGCAGTCGACGGCTTCGGCTCCCGGGAGCTGGGCGGCCAGGGCCTGCGCGCGGGTCCGCAAGTCGGCGACCTCGGCGTCGAGCGCCTGCATGACCGGCGGCGGCGGGCCGACCAGCGTGGCCTCCAGCGCGGCCAGGGTCAGCTTGTCGACGCGCAGCGCCCGCGCGGCGGGATGGCGGCGCAGCCGCTCGATGAGCTCCGCCGAGCCGAACAGCAGACCGGCCTGGGGCCCGCCGAGCAGCTTGTCCCCGCTGGCGGTGACGACGTCGGCGCCGTCGCGCAGCATCGTGGTCGCGTCGGGCTCATCGGGCAGCAGCGGATGCGGAGTGAGGAGACCGGAGCCGATGTCGGCAACGAGGGGAACGACTTTCTTCCCGTCGCTTCGCTCGCCCCGGACGAGGGAGGCGAGCTCGGGCACACCGACCGTCGAGGTGAATCCCGCGACCGAGTAGTTCGACGGGTGCACCTTGAGGATGAAACCGGTGTCTGGGCCGAGCGCGTCGGTGTAATCGCGCAGGTGGGTGCGGTTGGTGGTGCCGACCTCGCGGATGCGCGAGCCCGTGGACTCCATCAGCTCGGGCAGGCGGAAGCCGTCGCCGATCTCGATCAGTTCGCCGCGGCTGACGACGATCTCCTTACCGGGTGCCAGGGTCATCGCGGTGAGCAGCAGCGCGGCGGCGTTGTTGTTGACGACGTGCACGCCGCCGGCCGTCGGGACCGCACTGGCCAACGCGGCGAGCGCGCCGCGTCCGCGCCGGGCCCGGCGTCCGGTTTCGAGGTCGAACTCCACGTCGGTGGCGCCGCTCGCGGTGACGACCGCGTCGACCGCGGCCTCCGACAGCGGGGCCCGACCGAGGTTGGTGTGCACGACGACCCCGGTGGCGTTGATGACCGGGCGCAGGGTGGCCGCGCTTGTGGGCAGCGATGCGACCGCGTCGTCGGCGACCCGCTCAGGCTCGATCTCACCGGCCCGCGCACGTTGTTGCGATTGCCCCACAACGGTTTTCACCAGTGTCCGACCCAGCACCCGCGATGCCTCGGCCAGGCGTGGATCGGCGAGCAGCGCGTCGGTGCGCGGCACCCGTCGTCGCGGATCGGTCACCGGGTCACCCCCCGCGATTTGTGCACCTTCAGGCGCGCCCAGCGCAACAAAACGTGCACAAATCGCATGAGGCCATCATGGCGCAACCGCGTCGATCGGGTACACCGGTGGTGTGTTGACGTCGGTGGGGCACGGTGCGCTCGATAAGTCGGAGCTCGCGCGGCTGCTGCGCGAGGCTGAGGTCGAGGCGCTCATCGACATCCGCCGCTATCCGAACAGCCGGCACAACCCCGACGTCGCGATGGCCGCGATCACCGAGTGGGCCGAAGAAGCCGGGTTGGCATACCGCTGGGAGCAGCGACTGGGCGGACGCAGAAGTCTGCCGGCGGGTTCGGAGCCCGAGGATCCGTGGTGGCGGGTCAAGCAGTTCGCCGCCTACGCCGCGTACACGCGCACCGAGGAGTTCGACGACGGCATCGGCGAGCTTGTGGAACAGTCACAGCGACAACACACCGCGATGATGTGCAGCGAGTCGGTGTGGTGGCGGTGCCACCGCCGGATCGTCGCCGACGTCGCGGTGTTGCGGTTCTCGGTGCCGGTCATGCACCTGATGCACGACGGCCGGCTGGTGCCGCACGAGCCGTCGGACGGGGCCCGGATTCGCGACGACGGCCTGGTCGTGTGGAACGGCTGATCACCGGAAGGGGTGGCGGAGGCGGACGGGAATCGAACCCGCCAGCGACAGGATCTGCCGCTCAGCGATTTTGAAGACCGCGCCGGTCACCAGACCGGATACGCCTCCCTGACCCACCGCCCGATCATGCCAGGCAGCATGGAGGCTGTGACCGAGCAGATGACCTACCGACTGACCCAGTACGCCCACGGCGGCGGATGCGCGTGCAAGATCCCGCCCGGCGAGCTCGAAGACGTCGTTCGGGGCCTGACCGGCGCGGCGCCGCGCAATCCGGTCGGCGAGCTGCTGGTGGGACTCGACGACGGTGACGACGCGGCGGCGGTGCGCATCGACGGCGGCTCAGGCGGGGGGGTCGCGTTGATCGCGACGACGGACTTCTTCACCCCGGTGGTCGACGACCCGTACGACTGGGGCCGCATCGCCGCCACCAACGCGTTGTCGGATGTGTACGCGATGGGCGGACGGCCGGTCGTCGCGGTGAACCTGCTGGGCTGGCCGCGCGAGGTGCTGCCGTTCGAGTTGGTCAGCGAGGTGCTGCGCGGCGGACTGGACGTGTGCGGCGCCGCGGGCTGCCACTTGGCCGGCGGGCACAGCGTCGACGACCCGGAACCGAAGTACGGGTTGGCCGTCACCGGTGTGGCCGATCCGAATCGGTTGCTGCGCAACGACGCAGGCAAACCGGGTGTGCCGCTGTCGTTGACCAAGCCGTTGGGCGTCGGGGTGCTCAACAGTCGACACAAGAACACCGGAGAGACGTTCCCGGAGGCGATCGCGGTGATGACCACGCTGAACGCCGATGCCGCGCGGGCCGCCGTCGACGCCGGTGTCGAATGCGCCACCGACATAACGGGTTTCGGGCTACTCGGACACCTGCACAAGCTCGCGCGCGCCAGCGGTGTCACCGCGGTGATCGACAGCGCGGCGGTGCCTTATATCGACGGTGCGCGAGAGGCGTTGGCGCAGGGCTACGTCAGCGGCGGAACTCGGCGCAACCTGGACTGGGTGGCGCCGCACGTCGACCTGACCGCCGTTGACGAAGACGAGGCGCTGTTGCTGGCCGACGCGCAGACCTCAGGTGGTCTGCTGATCGCCGGAGAGATTCCGGGCGCACCCGTGATCGGCGAACTGGTGCCGCGTGGCGAGCACACGATCGTCGTGCGCTGAAAGTTATGCCCGGGCCGTCCAGGCCACGCTGTCGGACTGAGCATCCCGGATGACCGTGTCGGCGGCGTCGCTCCACTGCGCGCATTCCGGTGTGCCGTCGTTCGATTTACCGACCGCGCACCGCATGACCATCGCACCGAGCGCGGGCGTCGTCATATGCGGTATCACAAGCAGTTTCACCGACGCAGAACGTCCGGCGACCACCATCAGCCGATGCGGCCGACGCGGGGCGGGATTCTTGGTGCGGGTGCTCGACAGGATCGAGTTGTAGTCCAGCGTGCCCTCGGTGGCCGCCCAGTTGACCCGGATATCGATGATCTCACCCAGCGTCTTGTGCAGGGTTTCGATCAGCTCGGGCAGTTCACCGGCTACCGAGCCGGTGTGGGGCCACCAGGCACCGTCGATGTCGGAGCCGAGTTGTGGTGCGAGCACGAGGCGGACGGGTCGGGCCAGCCGCCGCGTCCCCGTGAGGCCGTTCATGCCGAGGGTGTGGACGGACCGCGTTCGGGGCGGTCGGAGAACACCGGATTGGTCACGGGTTCGTTGGAGTGGTCTTCGCTCGAGACGTACTCGGGCTGCTGAGGGTGTGAAAACAGGTCGTTCGACTGCATGTAGCAAGTCCTTCGTTACGTTCCGCTGCGGCCGATGTCGAAAATGGCGCGCGGTGTCAAAGCGCAGTTCCATCGCGTGGAAAAGATGGCTGCTAACCGGAGACGGCTGCCTTCAGGTTACACCCGTACCCAGAAGCGTGTGATCAACGGGTCGCGCCGTTGATCTGCGGCGTGGAGATCATGCCCTTCTCCACGCCCCACATCAGGGCGATGGTGCGGTACTCGCCGGTGGAGATCAGGTGCGCCAACGCCTGGCGCAGCGACTCGGCCAGCCCGGACTCCTTGGCCACCGGCCAGCCGTAGGGCGCGGAGTTGAAGACGTCTCCTGCGGCCTCCAGCGCACCGCCCGAGGTCTTGATCGCGAACCCCGCGACCGGTGAGTCCGTGGCCATGACGTCGACCTCTCCGTTGATCAGCGCCTTGGTCAGGTCGTCCTGCGTCACGTAGACGACTTCGTCGATGGGCGCCGATCCGGCGGCCACACACTCCTTGCTCTTCGCCGGAATCTCCTCGGTCTCCTGAAGCGTCGCGTATGCCACGCCGATACGCAGCCCGCATGCGTCGGCCGGGGTGAACCCGGACCCGGTCCGCTGCGCCCACAGCGTGCCCGCCTGGAAGTAGGTGACGAAGTCGACCGACGCCTCGCGCTCCTTCGTGTCGGTGACCGATGACATGCCGACGTTGAAGTCACCGGCCCGCACCGACGGCAGGATGGCCTCGAACGCGGTCTCGCGGTATTCGGGAACCAGACCCAGCGTTCGCGCGATCGCGTTCATCAGATCGACGTCGAAGCCGACGATCTGACCGTCGGCATCTTTGAATTCGTTTGGCGCATAAGGGGTGTTGACACCGATGACGAGCTTGCCCGTTGACCGGATGTCCGCGGGCACCGTCGCCGCGATCGATGCGACCGCGCCTTCAGCGGCGGGCGGCGGCGTCGTGGTCTCTTCGACGCTGGCCGGTCTGGCGCTGCCGTCGCCGCGCCACTGCAATACGCCGAAGGTGCCAAGCGCCGCGACCAGCATGACCGACGCCGCCATGGCCAGCGCCCGGCGTGGCACCCGTCGGGCACGTGCCGTTGCCGGTGCCCGTCGCGCCTGGTGCCTGCCGCTGCCCGCGGTGCGTACCGGTGCGGTGAGCGCACGGCGTGCGGCGTCGGCCAGGTCGCCGGCCTTCTGGTAGCGCTTGGCAGGCGTCTTGGCCATACCTTTGGCGATGACTTCGTCGAAGGCCGCCAATCGCGGGTCGACCGCCGACGGCTTCGGCACGTCCTTGCTCATGTGGCCGGCGATCTGCTGCTCGAGGCTGTCGGCGGGATACGGGCGCACGCCGGTCAGGCACTCGTAGAGCACGCAGGCCAGTGCATAGATGTCGGCGGTCTGGTCGACCGGTTTGCCCTCGAAGCGTTCGGGGGCCATGTACGCCATCGTCCCGAGTGTGCTGCCCGCGGTGGTCAGGCCTTTCTCGCCTGCGCTGCGCGCCAAGCCGAAGTCGATGAGGTACACGAATTGGCGTTCGGTGACCAGAATGTTCGACGGCTTGATGTCGCGGTGGATCAGGCCGCGGGCATGGGCGGCGTCGAGAGCCGTGGCCACCTGTTCGGCGATCTTGACCGCCAGCGTGGTGTCGAGTGGGCGTTTACCGGCGTCGCTGAGGATGGCGCCCAGGTTGCGGCCCTCGATGAGGCGCATGTCGAGGTAGAGGCGGCCGTCGATCTCGCCGAACCCGTGAATGGGCACGACGTGCGGGTCGTTGAGCCCGGCGGCGGCCTGGGACTCGCGCCGGAAGCGCTGCTGGAAGATCTCGTCGGCGGCCATGCTCGGCGGCAACACCTTCAGCGCGACGATGCGGTCGGTCTTGGTGTCGTAGGCGCGGTAGACCTCGCCCATACCGCCGCGGCCGATCAGTTCCTGCAGCTGGTAGTGCCCGAATGGTGTCGCGTCCACCGTCTTTATTAACCCCTCGACAGCGGCCAACCCCGCATCGTGTGTCGATTGAAGTTACATCATGTTTGCCAGAATCTCTGAATATTCTTCGCCGTTCTTGGCGGGCGGCCGCGGGCCTGCCCTGGTTGTGCTTGTGCTGCTGTTTTCGGGGTGGGCGGGACAGGTTGCTGCCGGTGACGGATGTTGCCGGTCGTTCGCGCGGCGCGAGCGTGCGCAAAGTGCTGATTTTTCGCGGCGTGTCGGGTGCCGACGCGCACTCAGTGTGATGGTTGTGGGGCCGCGTTTGCGGTGGTTGGGTTCTTCTCATCTGGTGCCTGGTTCAGACGCGC
>NZ_LZIK01000051.1:0-523 GCF_001667105.1 Mycobacterium sp. 852002-51152_SCH6134967
GGATGGAGCCCGCCGACGCCCCCGGTCTGCGCCATGTGCAGGGGCGGATGGTGATGGTCGACCTGGACGCCGATCCCGACTCGATCGCCCCGGTGGTGGAAGGGATAAGAATCTTCGCCGGCTACTCGGGGTGGACGATCGGCCAACTCGAAGGCGAGATCGAGCGCGACGACTGGATCGTCTTGTCCGCCCTACCGTCCGACGTTCTGGTCGAACCGAAGATCGACCTGTGGTCGCGGGTGCTGCGCAGACAGCCCCTTCCGCTGTCGTTGCTCGCGACGCATCCGATCGACGTCAGCCGCAACTAGACCTCAACTGCAGGAGAGCGTGCAGGTCGCGCACGCGCCGCCGCAACCGCCCGCATCGCTGCGCTGAGCGCTCGATAGACGGACGGCCATCTTCGCGCTCTGCCAGCATCCGGCTCCGACGGTTCCCAGCGCTCCGACTACGCAGACCATCAACACGACGAGGGCCGTGCCGGGATCGGCCGCCAGTGCGACCGCACCGCCGGCGGCCAGCATCG
>NZ_LZIK01000052.1:0-30356 GCF_001667105.1 Mycobacterium sp. 852002-51152_SCH6134967
TCTAAGGCCACCTGCACACCGACCACAACAATCGTCAAAAGCCTTGCCAAGCGGCAGCGGCTTGACATAGGAGAAACGCGTGAACAGGCGGACTTTGACGTTGATCGTCGCGCTCGTGCCGATTCTGGTGTTCGGCGTGCTGGTGTCGGCGGTGACGGTGCCCTTCGTCTCCCTGGGTCCTGGGCCGACGTTCAACACGCTCGGAGAGTTCGACGGTAAGCCGGTCGTCGAGATCGAAGGCACCGATGTCTATCCGACCTCGGGGCACCTGAACATGACGACGGTGTCGCAGCGCGATCAGCTCAGGCTGGGCGAGGCTATGGCGCTGTGGCTGTCAGGCCGCGAACAACTCGTCCCACGTGACCTGGTCTACCCGCCGGACAAGACCCGCGAAGAGGTCGACGAGGCCAACACCACCGATTTCCGCAACTCCGAACGCAGCGCCGAGTACGCCGCACTGCATTTTCTGGAGTTCCCGATGGCGGTGACGGTGGAAAACGTCAACGATCCGGGCCCGTCGGCGGGAAAGCTGCGCGACGGTGACGCGATCGACGCCGTCAACGGCACGCCGGTGACCACACTCGAGGAGTTCCAGGCCCTCTTGAAGGACACCAAGCCCGGCGACACCGTGAAGCTGGACTACCGCCGCAAGGACGCGCCGTCCGGCGTCGCCACCATCACGCTGGGCAAGCACCCCGATCGCGACCAGGGTCTCCTCGGCATCGGTGTGCTCGACGCGCCGTGGGCTCCGTTCTCGATCGACTTCAACCTCGAAAAGATCGGCGGCCCGTCGGCGGGCTTGATGTTCTCGCTGGCGGTGGTCGACAAGCTGACCACCGGCGACCTCAACGGCGGGAAGTTCGTCGCGGGCAGCGGCACCATCAGCGGAGACGGCGAGATCGGCTCGATCGGCGGCATCACCCACAAGATGCTGAGCGCGCGCGAGGAGGGCGCCACCATCTTCCTGGTGCCCGCCGACAACTGCGAAGAAGCCAAGACCGCGCCGCAGGACGGTATGGAACTGGTCAAGGTCGACACCCTGTCGCAAGCCGTCGACGCGTTGAAGACCTTGTCCGCCGGTGGCGAACGCCCCCATTGTTAGGTCACCGGCGAAAAGCCGTTGCGTAGAGTTGGGGCCACGTCGAGCACGACGTACAGGAACTGGACTGGAGTCAACGAGTGGGTATGCGGCCCGCGGCACGAATGCCGAAGCTGACACGACGTAGCCGAATCCTCATCGCGCTGGGAGCCGTGATCGTGCTCCTGTTGTTGATCGGCCCGCGGCTGATCGACACCTATGTCGACTGGCTGTGGTTCGGCGAACTCGGGTACCGCTCGGTCTTCACCACGGTGCTGTTCACCCAGATCCTGCTGTTCCTGGTCGTGTCGCTAGTGATCGGTTCGATCCTGTTCGCGGGGTTGGCGCTGGCCTACCGGACCCGGCCGGTGTTCGTGCCGACCAACGGCCCCAACGACCCTGTCGCGGCCTACCGCACCGCGGTGATGGCGCGGCTGCGCCTCGTCGGCTTCGGGGTCCCCGCGCTCATCGGCTTGTTCGTCGGGTTGTTCGCGCTGGGCCAGTGGGAGACCGTCCAGTTGTTCCTGCACGGCAACAGCTTCGGGATCACCGACCCGCAGTTCGGCAAGGATCTGGGTTTCTACGCATTCGACCTGCCGTTCTACCGGATGGTCCTGAACTACCTGTTCGTCGCGACCTTCCTGGCCTTCATCGGAAACCTGTTGGGCCACTATCTGTTCGGCGGCATCCGGCTCTCGGGCCGCGCCGGTGCGTTGAGCCGTGCCGCGCGCATCCAGTTGATCACCCTGGTCGGCATCCTGATGCTGCTCAAGGCGATCGCGTACTGGATGGACCGCTACGAGCTGCTGAGCCACACCCGCGGCGGCAAGCCGTTCACCGGTGCGGGCTACACCGACATCAACGCGGTGCTGCCCGCCAAGCTGATCCTGATGGCGATCGCCGTGATCTGCGCGGCCGCGGTGTTCTCGGCGATCGTGCTGCGCGACCTTCGGATCCCGGCGATCGGCGTGGTCCTGTTGCTGCTCTCGTCGCTGGTTGTCGGCGCAGGCTGGCCGCTGGTCGTCGAGCAGTTCAGCGTCAAACCGAATGCGGCGCAGAAGGAAAGCGAATACATCGGCCGAAGCATCTCGGCGACCAGACAGGCCTACGGGCTCACCGACGACGTGGTGAGCTATCGCGACTATCCGGGTAATGCCCCCGCGACCGCAGCCCAGGTGGCCGCTGACCGCGCCACGACGTCGAACATCCGCGTGCTCGACCCCAACATCGTCAGCCCGGCATTCACCCAGTTCCAGCAGGGCAAGAACTTCTACTACTTCCCCGACCAGCTGAACATGGACCGGTACCGGGATGAGGACGGCAACCTGCGCGACTATGTGGTCGCCGCGCGCGAACTCAATCCCGACCGGTTGATCGACAACCAGCGCGACTGGATCAACCGCCACTCGGTCTACACCCACGGCAACGGTTTCATCGCCTCGCCGGCCAACACCGTGCGCGGTGTGGCCAACGACCCCAACCAGAACGGTGGCTACCCGGAGTTTTTGGCCAGTGTGGTCGGCGCGAACGGTGAGGTGATCTCACCCGGACCCGCCCCCCTGGCCCAGCCCCGTATCTACTACGGCCCCGTCATCGCCAACACCCCGGCCGACTACGCCATCGTCGGGGAGAACGGTGCGCCGCGGGAGTACGACTACGAGAACAACGTCGAGACCCGCAACTACACCTACACCGGTGAGGGCGGCGTTCCGATCGGGAGCTGGCTTACGCGCAGCGTGTTCGCCGCGAAGTTCGCCGAGCGAAACTTCTTGTTCTCCAACGTGATCGGGGAGAACAGCAAGCTCCTGTTCAACCGGGACCCGGCCAAGCGGGTCGAGGCGGTGGCGCCGTGGCTGACCACCGACACCGCGGTCTACCCGGCAATCGTCAACGAGCGCATCGTCTGGATCGTCGACGGCTACACCACGCTGGACAACTACCCGTACTCGGAGCTGACGACGTTGTCCTCGGCCACCGTGGACTCCAACGAGGTGGCGCTGAACCGGCTGCAGCCCGACAAGCAGGTGTCCTACATCCGCAACTCGGTCAAGGCCACCGTCGACGCCTACGACGGCACGGTGTCGCTGTACGCGCAGGACGAAGACGATCCGGTGCTGCAGGCGTGGATGAAGGTGTTCCCGGGCACGGTCAAGCCCAAGAGCGAGATCTCCGATGAACTGCAGGAGCATCTGCGCTATCCGGAAGACCTGTTCAAGGTGCAGCGCGCACTGCTGGCGAAGTACCACGTCGACGACCCGATCACGTTCTTCTCGACGTCGGACTTCTGGGATGTTCCGCTGGATCCGAACCCGACCGCGAGCAGCTATCAGCCGCCGTATTACATCGTGGCCAAAGACCTTGCGGCCAACGACCGTGCGGCATCGTTCCAGTTGACCAGTGCGATGAACCGGTTCCGCCGCGACTTCCTGGCCGCGTTCATGAGTGCCAGTTCCGACCCGGACACATACGGCAAGATCACCGTGTTGACGATCCCGGGGCAGGTCAACGGTCCCAAGCTGGCGTTCAACGCGATCAGCACCGACACCGCGGTGTCCCAGGACCTCGGTGTCATCGGCCGCGACAACCAGAACCGCATCCGGTGGGGCAACCTGCTGACGTTGCCGGTCGCCGAGGGTGGATTGCTGTATGTCGCACCGGTATACGCCTCACCCGGGGCCAGCGACGCCGCGTCGTCGTACCCGCGCCTGATCCGCGTGGCGATGATGTACAACGACAAGGTCGGCTACGGCCCGACGGTGCGCGACGCGCTGATCGAGTTGTTCGGGCCCGGCGCGGACGCCACGGCCACCGGCCCTGCGCCGATCGCGGGCACGGGCGGAGAGCAGCCGGCGGCGCAGCCACCGGCCGACGGTGAAGCTCCGACGGCTCGCCCGCCGGCCAACCAGCAGGGCCGGACGCCGCAGCCGCCGGCGGCCGCGGTGCCGCCGGGCGGACCGGTCGAGTTGTCGGGTGCGAAAGCCGCTGCGCTGCAAGAGGTCAACACGGCGCTCGATGGGCTGCGCCAGGCGCAGCAGGGCGGTAACTTCGCCGAGTTCGGCGAGGCGCTGCAACGCCTCGACGATGCGATGGAGAAATACCAGTCCGCGAACTGACCCACCAGGCCAAGCCGCGTGGGCCCACGCGAAGCTGGGGACGTCCGTGTTTGCACCGCGACACGCCGACATAGTGCGTACATCTGCGGTCGCTCGCGGGGGGCCAACGGCCATTCAATCGCAGGCGTGACGCGATTCACCACCATCGGTGACCGCGCGATTTGGAACTGCGCGAGCGCCTTCGGTAACGTTGCGTTCACCCGACGCGGGGTGGAGCAGCTCGGTAGCTCGCTGGGCTCATAACCCAGAGGTCGCAGGTTCGAATCCTGTCCCCGCTACCAGGAAAAACGGCCCTCGGAGGACACTCCGGGGGCCGTTTTCATTCGGTTTGTGAACGCGTTTGTGAACGTAGCACCTCCTGACGACCAGACGCCGCGACCGGTGGTGCACACCGACGCCGCGCGGGGCCCGGATCGCTGCCAGCCGAGAAGAGATCCGCCGCGTGCTCATCAAGAGCGCCAAATGCGCCCGGCTATGAGCGCACCAACCGCACGCCAACAAATGTTTAGCAGAATCCGAAGCGGCCTATCGTTAGACCCATGCCGACGCCTACTCCCAGCCGGTCCCCACAGGTAGCCTCGCAGGCGATCGACGAAGATCTCCTCGACACCGCATACGCCCAGCTGGCCCCCGCGTTCAACACCCAGGACACCAACGCAGAGAGACGCGCGGTGCGCGACACTTACGCCAGCCGCTGTGAAAGCTAGCTTTCTGCCGTTGACCACAACCGGCTGGAGTCTGGTACTCGGCTGTGGCAGCTCTATAGTTCCGCGACTTCGCCGTATCGAGGTGTCATTTAGTCCACTCCCGTTGACGAGCGGTAGCCATCGCCGATCACGAACATCGCTGCCTGTTCAGCGGCGTCTCTGTCGTCGTTCTTTAATACGTGGGCATACGTCTGCAAGAAGAACCCGACGTCGGCATGCCCGATACGCTCGCTCACAGTTTTTGGGTTGACGCCAGCCTTCAACGCGGCCGTCGCGTACGAATGCCGCAAGTCGTGGAAGGTAATCCGCTCTAGGCCGGTGGCAGCCGCCAAGCGGTCAAACCGTTGACGGATGGAGTCGGGATGCGGCGGTCGACCATCCTGGAAGGTAAAGACGTAGTTTCCGGGGTGGTAGTCGCTTCCGAAAAATGCCCGCTCTTCATCCTGCAATTGTCGCCATTTTTGGAGTGCCGCAGCAGTAGTCCGATCTATCGCGATCGTTTGATCGGCATTGTGCGTCTTGCCGCCGGCTTTGTCCCTCGCGTGGCCGCCAACTACGACCCGATTGTCATGCACAGTGATCTCGCGCGCGTCCAGGTCGACGTCGTGCCACCTGAGGCCGCAGATCTGGCCGCGTCGTATTCCAGTGGTGAGCTCAAGCAGGAAAAGGGCAGCGAAGCGGTCGTGACTTGCCGTCTGCAGAAACGTCCGTATTTGCTCGGGGTTCCACACTGTTCGCCGCGCACGGGGACGTTTAGGCGGCTTTACATTAGCCGCCGCATTATGCGACGTGTACCTCCACGCGACGGCATCGACAAGTGCACGGTGGATCATTGCATGTATGTTCCGCACGGTCTTCGGGGCCAGCCCCGGATGCATCTGCTTCGGAGCGATGCCGGCGTTGTACCGGCGTACTGCAGCCCGGGCAGCGTGAATCGTTGTATCACACGCCTTAGCCACTTCGCGCGGACTCGGTGTCGACCCGTCGACCGTCTGGCTACGCCAGTAGTGATACATCGCGTAGTTGCGGTCCTGCTTGATCCGGCCCTCAGAAAGTAGTTTCGCGTAGAGCTTCAGGAGCTGTGGCTCATCGAGCCGTTGGAGCCTTTCTGCGCCAATGTGCGGCACTACGTAACACCTAGCGTAGTCATTCCAGTTCTGCCAAGTAGTTGCGTCCACAGAAGGTTCGATGGCTGAGAACCATTCGGCGAAAAACTGAGCCACTGTGCGAGTTGAGGGACGAACAACGCGACCTTGATCGGCTCCCCGCATGGCATCGCGACAGGCCTTCCAGGCCTCCTTCTCCGTGGGGAACCCACCCTTTGAGATAATTGGATACTCGCCGGTGGATGGATCTCGCTCAGGCCCTCGGAATCGATATGTCCACGTTTTTCCGCGCTGGTAGACCGACCCCTTCACGATGCCACCAACTGGCGCAGCTCGGCAGTGACGACATAGACGCGTCCGCCGAGTCTCCGGACTGGGAGCTCGCCAGACGCGGCAAGTCTGTAGGCCGCAGCACGGCTGATTCCCAGAATGCTCGCAGCCCGGGGAACCGCGAGAAGCAGTGGGAGATGATCAAATACGTTCGATTCCATCTTTTTTCACCTCCCCTTCGTAACTTATTGAGTTTGCAACTCTCGCTGAGTGCTGCTGTGGGCTGCAACGCGGGCAAAACGCTGCTGCCTCAGTACCGTCGGACTGTGTGACTGTGATTGTGCGCGACATTGGGTCCTCGCAATCGCCACACCACGATGGCATTTGTTGTACGGAAAGTGTTGGTGGGGGCGGTAGCTCAGTGAGACGCCGCGCGAGGACAGCAGCGGGATAACGCACTCCCTCTGGCCGGGACGAGAGATGGGCCAACAGAGTCTGTGATGTCCAACCTGCTGCGAAGGCTGCCTCGATTGCCGGTGCAAGTTTTCTCGCGTCCTCCCGATTGACTTGCCATGGGCTTGGAAGTGAACTCAGCACTGCTGCCGACGACGGTCCTAGTGAGGTTTCTCTGGAAAGGTTCAAGGCGTCAGTGTCCTGGACCCGCGGAGGCACAACCGGTGGACAATTCCCGTCCGGAGGTCGGACGGCCCCCGTCGTGTTGGCGGACTGGGGGAGTCCGACCTCCGGAAGGGGAGAACTGTGCGTCGCATCTGGGTGATTGAGGAGGTAGCGGCTCGAACGCCTGGCTCCCGAATCGTGATACCGAGCAACCCGCTGCACGAGCCCCTCATCCTCGAGTTTGCGAAGCGTTTCCAACACGGTGCTCCGCGCGGCGCAAGATTCCGAGACGATCTTTCGAATTGACGGGTAGCACGAAAACTTGTCGTCTGCCCGGTTCGCAAGCAGTATGAGGACAAGGCGCATCATCGGACTCGAAACCTCGATGGCTATCGCCCAGTCGAGCGCCTTCCAGCTCATCGGTAATACTTTCTGAGTCTTACAGTTTCGACGATCATTGTCTTCCTAGGTTCTCTTGAGAGGTCATGCGTGATGGCTCGGGCGGCCATTGTGCAGCCGCGCTGCAGGCTGACAGAGCGATAGGGATCTCGATGAATTGCAACGTAGATGAATGGGTGAAACGGCGTCCACCACCAGATGCAACTTGGGAAAGAATCAACTCTTGTCGTCACCCGGCAGCGACAAGCGGCGAAATCCAAAGGCGGCCTGACGGGATCGTGATCGGACGACGATCTTCGCTGCGCCGGAATTCTGGCCGTTCCGGCACGGCCATCGGCGAGCGGCCGGTGACGCCCAATGTGCCTGTCTGGAGCAGAAAATGGGTACTAGTTGGGCCTTAGTGGGTTACCAGTTGTGCATAAGATGAGCATGAGTTGATGCCTAATCGTCTTCGGGGAAGCGCATGGGTGTTCGGCAGAATCTATTCTTAGAGAATGTGTTTCCGCTGCTAGCCAGCCATTGCCAGCTCGCGGTACCGTAGGATCGTGCACCGCGACACATCGGCTTTGAGTCTTCAACAACAGGCAGATCAGCTCGCTCCAACGACATGCGCTGCTGCATTGATGACCGTGCCGATGTTTGCGCACTTTGTTGGTCTCGTACGCGAAGAATGCGACTCTGTCAACGGGTTGGCTGATGGCTGCGGCCGCTGGCAATCGAATGAACATTTCGCCAGATGTGCGCGGATGCGTCGTCAGGCCGCAGGGGTTGTTGATCGGATGGGTGCCAAGTTGCGAGGTTGTAGGGACTGCACAGACGATCGAGCAATTGACGCCTCGCGCACAACATATCCACGAATTACGGGTTTGGCGAGCGGGTTTGAACTATCGGAGTCTTCCATGATCCGGGTTGGAGACAGGATGTGAACGACGAACTCAGCCAAGCCAATAGCCGGGGGTTCGAGCTCGGTCGTTGTCACGCGGCAATCGCGGAAGTCGTCGAACAGGCGGCCCGATGGGCGCGTTCGTTTAGCGTCGTAACCCCTCACGTCTTACCGGATGGATCAACATTTGTGACCTATCCGCTCGCGCTGCATGCCGATCGTCTGGACGCGGTTTGGACTCGGCTCGGGGGCGCGTGCATTGACCTCGCTGCTTCACTTGCTGAAGGCGAAGGCACACGAAGCGCATCAGCCATGCCACCCATCCACAGGAACATGGGTCTGCCGACGACATACACGGAAGGCGCCGACTATGTACACGTCCTTCAACCACGATGCGTGCAACGCACCACACTGCAGGATCTTTGGCGTACGGAAGTTGCCAACGCACTGCTCTATCTCAGTGTCGCTGGTATCAGAACTGATGAGTTGGAACGGTACGCTTCGACTTCTCAGGCACTATTCGACGACGCTGCAGCTGTGGTCCGCGATGCTTATGCGCGTTCGGCCGCGGCGACCTTCGGTCGTGTTTGGGCGCTGGCTTTGGACGCGAATGGGAGGGGGCGGGCTCTGATCGCATGGATGAAGGCGCTAGCGGATGTGGGGTTCACTGCCGACGAATGTTCGGTGGTATTGAGCGATTTCAAGGTTGTCTCGCCCGATGCCGTGTCGTATTGCCTTGCTAACAAGGGTGTTTGGCGTTGCAGAGAATGATGGATAAGGGCCAGAATTCGCGCGATGTCCTGCGGAGGAAAGCAAGTTCTTCCCTGGATCCGCCGATTCAGCTGGTTGGAAGTTGTCCCCTCGACAGTCATGACGAGTCCATCTCGGCTGTGAGCGCTCAGCTGGAGAACTCGGCAACAACGCAGGTTCAGAGATTCGATGGTGGCATCCTTGATTCCGTCCGCCCGAGTTGGATACCTTGCGGCTGTGGCTGTGCTCCCAGCATTCTGCAATGGGCGGAATACAACAGAGAACCCCTGGAACTCGACGACATAATCGCGATTCACGGGCCGGCGTTCGTGAGCGGCTTTCGCCGCAGACCCTCCTGTCGTCAGCGTAAAAGACGACCTAGCCAATCGCCCGTGAGTAGGCCGCGCAGCTGGGGTGAACACAAGTGCTGAGTTCGACAGCGGAGTCCAATGTCAGACGATTCCTCTAGTCGTCGGCGGAACTGGCGCCATCGCGAGAATCGCGCGAGTCCGAAGTTCCTAGCGAAGCGCGTCACGGAAGATGATCACGAAGTCGTGACCGCATATGCCAAGAGCCTGAACGTCACTGTCGCAGACCTCTTGAACCCCGCGGTCATAGAACTCGTCAAGCGAGCGCGCATTCACCTGGCGATGACAACCGCAAGTCAGGACGAAGACGGCAACCTTGAGCCGGATAGTGCTTGAGCGGGTGTTCACCGAAAATCCCTCTCGGCTACAGCGCGCTGCTGACCGTCCAGTCCGTTGCGCTCGTTGACGGTAACCTTGAGTATCGATCCAGCATCAGGACACGCCAGAGCTGGGGATACATGGAATACTGAAACGACGATCGATTGAGGGAGCTTCCAGTATGAAGCACGACGATGAGATCGCCGCTCTCACTGCACTCATGCGCATTGGCAAGTTGCACCCTGCGGAGACGCACGGGCTCGCGCCGCGGCCAACGATTCCGATGGTTGACGGAGCTGATTCCGCCGGCATGCTGCTGCAACGTATGCGGGCTGAGGAAAGGTACTAGCCGAACATCATCGGGGACCTATCGCGCAGATGCGACGGGCGACCTTTCACTGAGCGCGTTGGCGCGGTGGCCCATATCATCGACGCACTCATCAGCTCGTCGGTGAATCGCACCGAGTGTCGACCACCGCGAGCGAGAAAACCGAGAGGGTCGGTCTGTGGCTCGTCGCGGCAAGCCGTAGCGGGCGCGGATCTGGTCCCCGCTGATTGTGCGCCCGCTTGGGAAGTCGGCTTCCGTCTCCAGTAGCGATTCGCGAAGGTCTGCGACGTCGACGGGCCAGTCTGCGAGTTCTTCGGGTGCACTGCTGTTGTCCTGGGCGGCTGGGACGGAGGCGGCTGGCACAACGCTGTAAGCCCGCAAGCGCAATACGAAGGTTCCGTTCAACACCTATTTGCCGCCGCTGACCCAGCAGAGAGTCGAATGGTTGCGCGCCCATGGCGGCTACACCGTGACCGACATCGATGCCGCCTTGACCGAATTCCTCGACAAGATGAGGGTCGCAACCGGCGGCGACGCCAAATAAGTCGCCTGCAAGGTGACGGAATGCGGTGATTCGGCCGGTACTTCCGAGATGGAAGTCGAAAACGGTGGTCATCAGTCGTGGTTTTGCACGGTCGATCTCTACTGTCCGATGCGACGGGTTCAGTCGGTGCGGACAGTGAGGGAACGGGCGGACGCCTGCTCAAGCGTGGGTGACGTTGATCGTCGGGTTGGTTGCGATCGGTGGAGTGCTGATCACGTGGTGGCAGAAGAACACCGAGATCGCCGCAGCGAGTGGTGGCGTCGTGCCACGTGGGCATTCGAGCGGACCTTCAGCTCCGATGACATGGAGGCAGCGTTGGGATGGAAGATGCTTGATACGCTGCTGCAATCTAAGCTGGCTACACGCGGAGACTCCGAAATCGTCCAGGTGATCGGTCAGCACCCCCCTCTGGACGAGGTGGAAGACCTGGGGACGACGTGGAAGAGGGGAGTGTTGATGGCCACAACGAATGCCAGCGGCTACAACCCCCGAAGCCGAAGACGGGTCGTAGTTTGGCTGTACGTCAGGCCGCTGCCCGCGCGGTCATCACCGCCAGCAAGAAGACCGGGCGTCCCGCGATGCGCGAGTGCAGAAACTCGCAGACTCACGGTAGACCCCTCGGCCCCGACGCGTCGTCAAGGACGTGAGTGCAGCAGCGCGTCGACCGTTCTGGTCTGTCGGATGTAGCGACCAAGATCGGCTGAGATGTAACCGGCGTAGCGGCGCATTCGCCGGATCAGGATGTTGACGTCGGAGACGCGGACGGGCTCATGGTGAGCTACCCGGTTGCGTGCCTTGCGCATGTCGTCGAGGCCGAAGTGGGTCTTGGGCCGCTGCGAACCGGCGGGGTAGAAGGCTTCCAGATGCGGGGTCCAGAGGAGCGTCGTATGTCGCGAGCTGGTCATCAAGACCCAGAACCCGAAGGTCAGCTCGGCAAGAAGCTTTCCGGGAGGTGCAGAGGGGCCGCCGGCCTTGCGACGGGACAAGGCCAGATCCGCGTGCGTGCGGGCGTCGTTGCCTGGTACCGCCGGGAATAGCGCGGCGAACGAAGCTGGGTCGGTCCAGTGGGCATCACCTGGCTGGACGGCACTCATGAGTGCCCGGTCGTAGAAGTTGCGCAGGCCAACTTCGAGGTGGGCGAAGTCGTGCAGCAGTGCGGCGTTGAGCTGAGTGTTCCATTCGTGCAGGTCGAGAGCGCGGGTGCGGTCACCACCGGCCAGGCGTGTGTACGTGTGGAATCTTTCGGGACTCAACCATTGTTCAACCCAGGGGCCAGGTGCCGTCACTTGTTGAGTTCTATCAGGGCTCCACGTACGATTGGGTGCATACAGGCCGGTGTGACGTGTAGCGCGTGCCCGGTTAAAGCCAAGAAGAGCCCGGTATTCGGTCCTTGCGACCGACCCGGGCTTTTGCATTGAACAGCGCTGTCAGCGGCTGAAAGGCCACCTTCCGTTTCGTGGCCCGAGGTCATAGCGCTGGCAGCTTGCCCCCGCCCGCCGCCCCAGAGAAGCCGCGTACCGCGTACGACGATTCGGGGCCGCCAGCAGACCCTCCTCCTATGCGGAGGCTTGTCGGCTCGACCTGGGACAATGGTCGCAGCACGGCCGCGACCGCTTGCCTGCGAAAAAACTTTCCCAGGTTTCAGGGGTTGGCGGTACGCGCGGACTTAAGAGGAAGCGACAACCGTAGGGATCGGTTGTCTCTTTCTCGCCTCCTGGAGATGTAGCCATGGATCGACCGGCACGCCGCCCCGGCCCGCCCGTTGATGCCGCGCGCTTACAACCGGACAACCAGGGCGACATCCAGAGCGTTGATGAAGGCGTGGTCGGTGCCTGGCTCGACGACCCCGGTCTGGCCGCCGAACTCGCCGACGAACTGGAACGACTCCGGCGTCTTCAAGCCGATGAGGAGCTGCTGCTGGCGCTGCAGTTGGAGCGGTTCACCGGCCGGCTGTGGGAGCGGTTCTCCCGCGAACTGACGCGCTACGGCCTCGGCGTGCTGCGGGCCTGGATCCGCCACGGCACCATCTATGGCAAGGCCAAGGCGCTGACCGGCTACGGTCTGGGCCGCATCGAGGGCTGGCCTGAGGATGAGGCCATCGACGACATCGCCAAAGACACCGTGGTCGCCGCGCTGATTTACTTCCGCGACAGGGTGCTCAAAACCCACCGCTGGCAGTCCTCGGGTGGGGCGTCGCTGGGCACGTTCTTCATCGGCCAGTGCCTCTATCAGTTCGCCAACATCTACCGCAGCGCACTACGGGCCGAACTCGAACGAATCGAGCAGGCCACCACACCGATGGCCGAGCTGCCCGAAGACCGGTTCGACATCATCAAGGGCATCGAGGCCACCATCGTCGCCAACGACACGGTGGCCGAAGCGATGGCGCTGCTGAGCACCGACCGGGCGCGCCGAGCACTGTTCCTGCAGGAGCACGGCTTCACCCAACGGGAGATCGCCGACAAGCTCGGTCTGCGCGACGCCAAGAGCGTGGAGAACCTCATCGGCCACCAACTCCGCCAACTCCGAAATCGAAAGAGGACGTCGTGACCACCATCAAGCACCTCACCGCACTCATCAACGCCAGCTCGTTGGGCACCCGCACCGCGCGGACAGCACGCAGGTCGGTGACCGCCGCCGAAGGCGACGCCCTGGCCCGCCGGGCTGCCGAGGGCGGCCACGGGCACGACGGTTCCGGGGAATTCAGGGATCGAGCCGACGAGCGCACTTATAGACCGGTATCCGGCTCAACACCGGGCCGGACAAACCGAAAGGACAAGACAATGGCCAAGGGACATCACCGCAGCGCGACCACCGGTCGCTACGTCAAGGCGTCCACCGCGGCGCGCAACCCCAAGACCACGGTCACCGAACGCGGGGCCAACCGCAGCAGCGGAACCCATCACCGCAGTGCCATCACCGGCAAGTTCGTGAAGGGCTCCACCGCTGCACGGCACCCCAACACCACGGTCACCGAACGCGGTTGAGCATCAACCGCATTCGGCGGTGTCCCCTCGGCCCGACGAGTCGAGGGGACACCGGAAACCCACCACGTTTGAAAGGCTGTTCTTCTGATGATCCGTACCACCGTTGAAGCCCTCGGCGGCGCGCAAGCCGTCCCCAGCGAGCTGATCCCGGCCCGCGAACTTCACCAACACCTGATCAATCAGGTGACCACCAGCGGCGGCAACGTCGTCCTGGCCGACACCGCCGGCAAGCCCGCCGCCGTCGTCATGTCCATCCAGCACTACCAGCAGCTGCTCGACGAACTGAACACGCTGCGCCGCACCAACTCCGCGACCACCTGATGACGGGGGAGGGGCATCGCGTGCTGACCGATGACGACGTGCAGGCTCGACCGCCGCGCGCGCGAGGTGGGAGTCGAGATCGGCTGGGATCTGCAGTTCGTCGTCGCCCCCAACGCGGAGTACGTCGGGCTGGCGGCCGGCGGCGGCGCTGATCACGCTGAACGAACTGGGCCGTTCTTCCCAGCAGGGCGACACGCCCAGGTGCTTGCTTCCATTCTGGCGCAGCTACCTGCGAGTACAGTGAATGAGGTGCCGTTAGTGCGCCCAAAATCCGGTTAGCGCGCCGACGCGCGCCAACCAGTGAGACATCCTCTCCCTTGCGCTGCCTCGACAGGTAAGGTTGCCGCACAGATGCAGTAGCACGACTGTGCCCACATCCAGTCGCTACCGCGAAATCTTCTCCCGCCCCTGCTGGCGGTTCACTCCAAAGAACTGCGCACACAGCCAGTTCCGTAAGTTGTCCAGCCTCCAAATATAGTGCTGGACTGATCTTTTCATGGTTCGCCCATGAGAAGGCGCGCATATTTTGCGCGTCGAAGCCGGGTCTTTCCCGGCTTTTTTTGTGCCCGACCATCGGTCGGGCACTGTCTGTTGGTACACCTCGCAAGGAGGTCAATGTGGTCGTCTCGGACGCGTGGAATCTGGTTTGGATTCTGCTTGTACTGGTGATGGTCAACCGGGCGGTGTTCTGCCGGCGCGATGAGCCGATGGAACGCATCATCGCCTTCCTCAAGGGGCTGGCCGAGATAGTCGGCGCTGCCGCGGTCGCGCTTCGCGAGTGGCGGCGTTAGCCGTCTTTCTGATGAGTGCCTTTTCCGCCGGGAGAACCCTACCGATGCCGCCGTAACCGCCTGCGCACCGGACGGCGGCCGTCAGCGGCCCCGTACGCGCACAACCACACTGGCTTTCGCCTCGCAGTCGTCGAACCTCGATTCGACGCGCGAGGCTTTTTCATGCCCACTCGCTTTAGAAGTGATCAAATTTTGCCTTCTTTCGGTGTGCAGTGTGACGGTCGGTGCGGAGGCGTCGCCCCAGTCCGGGCAGGAAGCGGCCGACCTTGGCGGCGTAGCGGGTATAGGTTTCGCCGTGGGCACGGTGCAGGTGGGGCTCTTCAATCAGTCGTACTTGCGTCTGGATGCCGGTTAAGGCGATGCCCCAGCCGATGAGTGCGATGAGGTTGGGGACCATGAGCACCAGGCCGAGGAACGTGACTAGCACCGCGGTGAAGATGGGGTTGCGCACCCACCTGAACGGGCCGCTGGTGACAAGTGGGGTGCGTTCATTTTGGTCGACACCGATGCGCCAGGACGCGCCCATCGCCATTTGCGCACCGAAGGCGGCCAGGATGCCTAGGACCGCCAGGACCACGCCGAGCACGTGAATGGGAGGGTGCTGCAGCACGCTCACCGGCGCTAGCCCCAGCCAGTGCGCCAGCGGACCACCGACACCCACCATGAGATAGCCGACATCGGTGACGGTGAGCGCCGACCAGCCCAGCGAGCCGCGCGGTGACAGCGTGCGACGGTTGCCGCTGTCACCGGTGCGGTGGCGCTGGATGAGGGTGCGCAGCGCCCCGGCGAGCACCATCATGACCACGAACAGGGCCAGCGCGGCCGAGGCCATCATCGCCCACCGCCCGCAGCGAGTGGCTTGGCGGCGACCCCCAGCAGATAGTCGCCCTGGATGCGGGTCGCCGATCCGAGAATGACCAGATCATGCCGGCCCAACTCGTCGAGGAAGTCTTCGGCGGTGAACCGGTCCTCGGTGGGGTGGTCGAACAATCGCCGGTAGGTGGGGCGGTTGAGAGCGTGGGCGGTGACTTCTTCGAAGTAGAACCGTCCGCCGGGGGCGAGCACTCTGGCGGCTTCGGCGACCGCGGCGCGCCAGTCGGGGATGTGATGAACGATTCCGAAGTCGAACACCGCGTCGTAGCTGCCGTTATCGGCGTTGAGCGCCTCACGCAGATCGGTGGCGCTCCCGGTAGCCAGATGTACCTGGTCGCCGTAGGGGGTGAGACGGGTTCGTGCCCGCTCGATCATTGCCGGGTCTAGGTCGATCGCGTCGATCCGCGCGGCGCCGAAGCGCTGCAGCACCAGCTGCGAGCCGTAGCCTGACCCACAGCCGATTTCGAGGGCGCTGCTGCCCGGGGGGAGCCGACCCCCGAAGCGCAGCAGCACCGGTACCTCATAGAGGCGCTGCAGCCACCGCCGAGGCGGCGAGTTGATCAGAGCTGTTTCTGCCCGGTTCATCAACACCGCAGACTCCTTCCACTCAGTAGCGGTTGCCACAGGGTCCAAATGATCGGCCCTCGTCGGTGGCATCGACCTTTAACGATCTATGGCCGACGCTATCATCGTCTAGTGACGATGAATAGGTCTGGCGGTGATGCAGCTACCGGACCGCGTTGGGGCGGCGCGGCGCTGCTGCGGCCGGGGGTGCTGGCCTTCACCGGATCGATCGGCCCCACTGACGTCCATGCCCACCATGCCGTTCAGATCATCACCGCGACAACGGCGTTCACGGTGCTCGATGAACACGGCACGCGACACCGCAGCACCAAGGTGATCGTGCCCGCCGACGCGTCACACCAGATCGAGGTCGGCGCGCTGGAGGGCACGGTGGTGTTCCTGGAGCCGGAGTCCGCGCCCGGCCGGGCCGCACACTCCCGCGCCGTCCGCTCCGGCTGGACGGTCACCCCAGTTCTGAGTCCTACCCGTCGACGAGCGCTGGCCGCGATGGTCGACGAGCTGATCGCGCACCTGGCGCCCGTCACTGCCGACTACGGCACCGCGGCGCGGCATCGGGCCATCGAGGACGCGTTGCGGCTGCTGCCCGACCTGGTGGCGGCGGGCCCGGTCAGCGGCACGGAACTAGCTGCCCAGCTTGGTCTTTCGGCGAGTCGCTTGACCCATCTGTTCACCGAGCAGGTCGGCATCCCGCTACGGCGCTATGTGTTGTGGACGCGCTTACGCATCGCGATCACCCGCGTGCAGGCCGGTGATGACCTGACCGGCGCCGCGCATGGGGCGGGGTTCGCCGACAGCGCCCACCTGACCCGGACCACCCGTGAGATGTTCGGCCTACCCCCCTCGATGCTGAGCCGGCACGTGTCCTGGGACCTCGACGAGAGCAGTAGCTAGCCGAATCGTTCAAGCCTCACCACGGCGGTGGCCGCGACGATCAAGGGCATGAGTACGACCTCTTCGACCTCGACGGCGATCACTGCGGTTCAGGCGGTGGCCCGCTACGGCTATGTGCCGTTCATGCTGATCGGCCTCAACGGCGCGGGTATCGCCGTCGCCGCCGCCGGCGCCCCGAAGTACTGGCTGCTGGCCATTCTGGCGGTGGCGATCGCGACGGCGTTCTTGGTGGAGCGGATCATCCCCTATGACCCGCAGTGGAACCAGGACCGCGCCGACAGCACCCGCGACCGCATCCACGTCGCGGTCAACGAAACCCTCATCCTGGCCAGCGTCGCCGCCATCCCGCTGCTGGCCGCGATCGTCCCCGCGCCCCAGCTGTGGCCGCACAGCTGGCCGTTTGTCGCTCAGGTCCTCGCCGCGATCCTCGTCGCGGACTTCGGCATCACCGTGGTGCATCTGGCCAGCCACAAGATCGGGGTGCTGTGGCGCTTCCACGCCGTGCATCACAGCATCACCCGCTTCTACGGCCTCAACGGCCTGATGAAACACCCCCTGCACCAGACCGTGGAGATGGCCGCCGGGGTGGCACCCCTGATCCTGGTCGGGCTGCCCGTCAACGTGGCGTCCGCGCTGGCCCTGGCGGTGGCGATCCAGCTGTTGCTGCAGCACTCCAACGCCGACTATCGCATCGGACCCGCCAAGTACGTGCTGGCCCTCAACGAAGGCCACCGCTTCCATCACCTCAAATGGGCCGGCATCGGTGACGTTAACTTCGGGCTGTTCACCCTGGTGTGGGACCACCTCATGCGCACCTACTCCTATGACCCCACCCGTCGCTTCGACTCCACCCAACTCGGCATGGCCGCCAAACCCGACTACCCCAGCAGCTACCTGCGCCAGATGATCTACCCGTTCACCGCTGGCGGAGGCTGCACCCTCAAGCCCACGACCCCGGCCGGCGACGCGCCGAAGGCATCCCACCCCGCCTCGAAGTATCGCTGCTGACCGGCTATCATCGTCCTATGACGATGAATAAGGATGCCTGCCTGGCTGGCGGCACCTCGGGGACCTCTTTGAATCTTGATGCCGCGGTGGCGCTGTTTCACAGTCTCTCCGACTCGGCCCGGTTGGCGATCGTGCGCCGCCTGGCCGACGGGGAGGCCCGCGTGGTCGACCTGATCGGTGAGCTGGGCCTGGCGCAGTCCACCGTGTCGGCGCACGTGGCGTGCCTGCGGGACTGCGGCTTGGTCACCGGCCGCCCCGAGGGCCGGCAGGTGTTCTACTCGTTGACCCGCCCCGAGCTGCTCGACCTGCTTGCCTCGGCCGAGACATTGCTGGCCGCCACCGGCAACGCCGTCGCGCTGTGTCCCACCTACGGAACCCGCTCCGACACCGTCGCGGCGCCGGGGATGCAGGATGCTCGCCGATGAGTGATGCATGCGGCTGCGGCGGCGACGAACCCCGCGGCGCCGAGGAGCAGGACCGTGAGCCCGAGCGGCTCTGGCAGATCAAAGAGATACAGTTTGCCGGCATCTCGGGGGTGTTCCTGCTGGCAGCGGTGATCGCCGGGTTCCTCGACGCTGCTGAGCCGGTCGTCGTGGCGCTGGAAGCGGTGGCGCTGCTGGCCGGCGCCTACACCTTCGTGCCGTCCACTCTCAAGCGGCTGGCGAAGGGCAAGATCGGGGTCGGCACGCTGATGACCATGGCCGGGGTGGGGGCGGTGATCCTCGGCGAGGTGGGTGAGGCCGCGATGCTGGCCTTCCTGTTCTCCATCAGCGAGGGACTGGAGGAGTACTCGCTGGCCCGCACCCGCCGCGGCCTGCGTGCGCTGTTGTCACTGGTCCCCGACGAGGCGACCGTGCTGCGCGATGGCGCCGAAAAGACGGTCGCGCCTGCGGATTTGCGGATCGGTGACCGGATGCTGGTCAAGCCCGGTGAGCGTGTCGCGACCGACGGCATCGTCCGCCAGGGCCGCAGCGCGCTGGATGTCTCAGCCATCACCGGCGAGTCGGTTCCCGTGGAAGCCGGGCCCGGCGATGAGGTGTTCGCCGGGTCGATCAACGGCACCGGGGCACTCGAGGTGGAGGTCAGCACCACCGCCGAGGACAACTCGCTGGCCCGCATCGTGCGCATCGTGGAGGCCGAGCAGTCCCGCAAGGGCGCCTCCCAGCGCTTAGCCGACCGCATCGCCAAACCCCTGGTGCCCGGAATCATGATCGTCGCCGGGCTGATCGCGGTGATCGGCAGCCTGCTCGGGGACTCGGCCACCTGGATCGAACGTGCCCTGGTCGTGCTGGTCGCCGCCTCACCGTGCGCCCTGGCGATCTCGGTACCGGTCACCGTGGTGGCCGCCATCGGCGCCGCCAGCAAGCTCGGTGCGCTGGTCAAGGGCGGCGCCGCACTGGAAGGGCTGGGCAAGATCCGCGGCGTCGCACTGGACAAGACCGGCACGCTCACCGCGAACCGGCCCGCCGTCATCGACGTGGCCACCACCGCCGGTGCGACCCGCGAGCAGGTGCTCGATGTGGCGGCGGCCCTGGAAGCGCGCAGCGAGCACCCGCTGGCCGCGGCGATCCTCGCCGCAGCTGATGACGTCATTCCTGCCACCGACGTCGAGGCCGTCACCGGTGCCGGGCTCACCGGCCACCGCGACGGGCACACCCTTCGCCTGGGCCGGCCCGGCTGGCTAGACCCCGGCCCACTCGCCGGTGATGTCACCCGGATGCAGCAGGCCGGGGCCACCGCGGTCCTCGTCGAAGACAACGGCCAGGTGATCGGTGCCATCGCCGTGCGTGACGAGTTGCGTCCCGAGGCCGCCGAGGTGGTCGCGCGGTTGCGCCGCGACGGCTATCACGTCGCGATGCTCACCGGTGACAACCAGGCCACCGCCGCCGCGCTAGCCGCTGATGTCGGGATCGAGGCCGTGCACGCCGAGTTGCGTCCCGAAGACAAGGCGCGGCTGATCGAGCAGCTGCGGTTCCAGCGGCCCACGGCGATGGTCGGCGATGGCGTCAACGACGCTCCTGCGCTGGCCGCCGCCGACGTGGGGATCGCGATGGGCGCGATGGGCACCGACGTGGCCATCGAAACCGCCGACGTCGCGTTGATGGGCGAAGACCTGCGCCACCTGCCTCAAGCGTTCGGCCATGCCCGCCGGGCGCGGAGGATCATGCTGCAGAACGTCGCCCTGTCCCTGGGCCTGATCATCGCGCTGGTGCCGCTGGCGCTGTTCGGGGTGCTCGGGCTGGCCGCCGTGGTGCTGGTCCACGAACTCGCCGAGATCGTGGTGATCGCCAACGGTGTGCGGGCCGGGCGCACCACACCGCTGGCTGCCGCGCCGGTCGATCCGGCAGCCAGCCATACCCGCGCGGCGCCGGTGGGCGCGTCGTCGTGACCGCCGGCCACACCGGCGTTGTGGCTAGTCGGCGGCTAAGCACCACCGCAGACACGGGGGCAGGCGCATGATCCTGTCGTCTGTTCTGCCCGCAATGGGCCTGTTCATCGTCACCAACATCGACGACATCATCGTGCTCTCGTTGTTCTTCGCCCGCGGCGCGGGACAACGTGGGACAACGGCCCGGATCACCGCCGGGCAATACCTGGGATTTGCGGGGATCCTCGGCGCGGCTGTGCTGGTGACGCTGGGTGCCGGAGCGTTCCTTCCCCCTGAAGTCATCCCGTACTTCGGGCTCATCCCCCTGGCCCTGGGCCTGCGGGCGGCATGGGGAGCCTGGCGTGGCAACGACGATGACAATGATGATGACAAGGTCGCCGGCAAGAACGTCGGTGTCTTAACCGTCGCAGCAGTCACCTTCGCCAATGGCGGGGACAACATCGGGGTCTACGTTCCGGTCTTCTTGAGCGTGGGACCTGCAGCCGTGGTGGCCTACTGCGTCGTCTTCCTCGCTCTCGTCGCGGTCCTGGTCGTCGCCGCCCGATTCGTCGCCACCCGCCGGCCGATCGCCGAAGTCCTCGAACGCTGGGAACACGTCCTGTTCCCGGTCGTCCTGATCGCCCTGGGCATCTTCATCCTGGTCAGCGGCCTTGCCTTCGACAACTAGGCAGCCATGAACACCGGCGGTGTAATCGGCGACAGCGTGGTCGTCGAGAGGGGTTCTCGTGCCTAGCCTCAGGCGATCTGTCGCTGTCGTGGCAGCCCTGGTCGTCGCGGCCGCCTCGGTCACCGGCTGTACCACCGGCGAGGATGCCGTTGCCCAAGGCGGCACCTTCGACTTCGTCTCACCCGGCGGTCAGACCGCGATCTTCTATGACCCTCCCTCGACACGGGGCACGATCGGCAATCTGAGCGGACCCGATCTGTTCACCGACGAACCGATCCGGCTGTCGGATTTCACCGGAAAGGTCGTCCTCATCAATGTGTGGGGATCCTGGTGTGCGCCCTGCCGCACCGAAACTCCGGAGCTGGAAACGGTGTACGGCGAGTATCGCGACCGCGGCGTGCAGTTCCTCGGTATCGACGTCCGCGACAACCGGGACACCGCACGCGATTTCGTCACCGACCGCAACGTGCAGTATCCCTCCATCTTCGACCCCGCAATGCGCAGCCTCATCACCCTGGGACGCAGCTATCCGACCAGCGTGGTGCCCACCACGATGGTCCTCGACCGCCAGCACAGGGTCGCCGCGGTGTACCTCATGGCACTACTAGCCGAAGACCTACGGCCGCTACTGGACCGGCTGAGCACCGAGCGCTGACCCCTCACAAGACAGCAGCTGGCAGTGCCCGGTCGCCGTTTACCTGCTGGGTAGGGCTGCGCCGAGGTCGTCGGGGATGGGCATCGGTGTCATCAGCCCTGCCGTGACGCGGCCGGTGTTGCCGACGGGATACCGACCGGTCATCGACCCGGGCGCGGCGACAATGAGGCGCAACACCTGCCCGAGTGCTTCGCGGCGGTCGCGCTGGCGCACGGCCAACCCCAGCATGGCGGCGTGGTTGCACGTGTGCAGCCACGGATCTGGCTGCGACACGATGTGCGCCCGCTCCAGATGTCGCCACCGCACCAGCGCATCGTCGGCCTTCCTGGCCGCGTCCATCTCGCGGCGATACACCAGGCGGGCCTGCGCACTAATCCTTGGCATCACACTCGCTCCTGTCCTGCGGTCGGCAGTTCGGTCACCGACCGCCACCAATACCAGCCGCAATACCGTTACTTACCAACACATTTCAAACCCGTCGTGAAGTCGGCAACGCACTGCGGGAGCGCAAGCATCAGCCACGATTCGGACCATTCTCAGCCACCGCGGCCACGCCGGTCAGCACCGCGGCCGTCAACTGGCGCCCGCGCTCGGTCAGCCGATACATGACCAACTTCCCCTGGCGCCGCGAGGACACCAGTGACGCATTCTTGAGCTGGCGCAGATGGTGTGACACCAGACCTTGAGACAACCCGACCACCCAGGCCATGTCGCAGACACACAATTCCTCGCCCGTGGCCAACGCGGCCGCAATGGACAGTCGGGTGCCATCCCCCAAACCACGCGCGGCGGCCGCGGCGGCCTGCACGGTGGCGCTGTCGGGCACCGCAGCCCGGATCTCCTCCGCGTGGAGCAGGTCCAAACACAGAAGATCGCAGGTATCGAGCGGCTCCGACATATTCATATACTAAAGTACGTTGATATGAACATGAAAGGCCTCGGCTGGATCCTGGCCAACACCCGCGTGCTCCTCACGCTCTTCGTCATCGCGGTCGCAACCGTGGGGACCGTGGTGTTTCTCTCCGTTCGCGACGCGGGCTCAACTCCCGACGTCGCACTTGACGGGTCACCAGCCGGGCAGACGGTCCGGGAGAACAGTCACCGCCTCAACTCGGTACCCGACAGCGAGGTCTACTTCGTCGAGTTCCTCGACTTCGAATGCGAAGGCTGCCGCGCGCTCTATCCCGCTGTCGAGCAGCTCCGCGCCGAGTACGGCGACCGGGTGAACTTCGTGCTGCGTTACTTCCCGCTGCGCTCCCACTTCAACGCCGAACGCGCCGCACGCGCTGTGGAAGCCGCCGCCCAGCAAGGCCAACTCGAAGCCATGTACCGCAAAATGTATGAGACACAAGCCGAATGGGGTGAGCAACAGATCCCCGCCGATAACGTGTTTCGCGGCTTTGCCCAACAACTGGGCTTGGACATGGAGGCCTTCGACACCGCCTACAACGACCCCGCAACCCTAGAACGCATCCAACTCGACATCGCCGACGGCACCGCACTCGGAGTGCAAGGAACCCCCACCTTCTTCATCAACGACGAGCGGATCCAGCCGCGCAGCTACGACGACCTCACTACGGCACTCGACCAGGCCTTGGAGCGCAGTTAGGGCGACGCCTGTCTCGTTTCTAGAGAAACGAGACAGCCCTACGTGGCCAACGCTGTGGCTGCATCGCGCCAGGTCGCGGTGTCTCATTTCTTGTCTCACACGGCGTGTCTCAGATCCTCGATGTCGGAGGTCGATGAGACGGTGGTGGCGTGACAACGATCCTCGGGTACGCGCGGGTGAGCACCGCGGGCCAGGACCTCGATGGACAGCTGGCCGCACTTGCTGCCCAGGGCGTCGAATCTGGCCAGATCTTCACCGACAAGCTTTCCGGTGCGGTGAACACTGACCGGCCAGGCCTGGCGGCCCTGCTGCACTACGCCCGCGAGGGCGACACCGTGGTCGTCACCGCCATCGATCGTCTCGGGCGTTCCGTCGCCGAAGTTACTCGCACCATTGCCGAACTCGGTGAACGTCGAATCCTGTTGCGCGCCCTACGTGAAGGCATAGACACCGGCACACCAACAGGCCGCGCGGTGGCCGCCATCATGGCCACCCTGGCCGAGCTTGAACTCGAACTCGGCCGCGAGCGCCGCGCTGCTTCTCGCGACTCCAGGCGAGCGCGTCGCCTCCCGGCCACCAAGCCCGCCAAATTGACCCTTGAGCGACAGAAACAGCTCCGTCGTCTCGCCGAGACCGGAGAACCCGTCCACGAACTCGCCAAAGCGTTCGGCATCAGCCGAGCGACGGCATACCGGTACCTCGCCGCATCCGTGGAGCGTGTCTAAAACCGTAGTTTTGGGACTGATCTCGCGCGACGGAAACGGACCCTTCGGCCGGTACTTCTCTGGTGAGCACCAATCGCCGGAGCGGGCCTCAACTGTTTGCACCCGGCGCTGGCACTCTTCGGCCCGGCCTGTGTTTTGGGCTGTCTCGAACCAGAAGAAGAGGACACGCTTGCTGGCGTGGCCCCAGGGGCTCCCCGTCTAGGGGGTGCCCGGTCGACACCTCCGAAGGGAGCCACCGGTGAGCAACCAGACTGCCGCCGTCCTCATCGTCGCCATCGCCCTTGTCGGGTTCTACGTGTTAGTCGGATACATCGTCCACAAGACGGGCACGACTACCGGCATCGCCGAAATCGGCCGCGCCGTCGCCGACATCATCTCGGCACTCATGAACAGAAGGTCATGAACCGCTCTCTCACCAGCCGGGCCTACCGGTGCGTGCGTGCCGAGGCGTCGGTGGTGGTCGACCGACGCGTGATACAGGTTCAGAGTGCTTCTCGAACTGGTCGATCTGCGGCCCCGCCCCTGCGACAACCGATGGTGGGTGCCGCCGTTCGCCGAGAACGTCACTTACGAGCACCCCCACTGGTGGAACCGACAGCCCGGCGAGGACCCGTGGTTCGTCCAGGTGCTCGATCAAACAGGGATAGAGGTCGCCAGGGTCGAGTTCGACGACCCCGGCGGCATCAACCTGGAGTACGCGGATGTGCCGGAGCTCGGAGACGAGCGTCTGGAGATCCAGTTCATCGAGGTAGCCATCGGGGCCCGCGGGCACGGCGTGGGCAGGCGGGTGGTGCGGAACCTTATGGAACGGCACCCAGACCGCAGACTCTTCGCCTACAGCGAGGGCGCCGACCGCTTCTGGGCTTCGCTCGGCTGGAAGTCGTTCGAGCACCCAGCCGGCGGCTATCGGACGTTGTTCGTCCAGTCACCCGACGGTCTAAGAACTGCGCTGTAGGCCCGACCCGCGGCAACCTCACGTTCCGTCCGGGACACCGCCCCCGCAGCCTCCATTCTCTGTATGCTTGTATGACGTATTGTATACTTGCGTCATACAGAAAGGAGGTCGCGCATGGCCGTTATCAACATCCGTGTCGAGGATCGGATCCGCGACCAGCTCAAAGACCTGGCCGACGCCGAGGGGCTCACGCTGAGCGAGTACGTCCGCGACCGCCTCCTAGAGGTGCTCGTCCCCCCCGACTACCGGCCATCGGACGACTACGACGGTGAGCCGGCGCCGGAGACGATGCGAATCGCCGACCGCCAGGTGCTGTCGTTGCTGCACCGCATCCTGGCGCGTGTGCTGCCCGAAGATGCCGACGGCGAAGACGGAGACGAGGCGTACCAGCTCCAGCGCGCAGAGGTGATCGAGAAAGGCTTCACCGGGGAGTACTGGAGGACAGTGGCGGGGTTCCGGACCGAGTTGTCCAAGCTCGACTGCGATCGCGTCCTCGACATTCTCGACATGTTCCGCGTGATCACGTTCAGCATCGCGCGGCTGGCGAAGAAGGGAACGCCGGTCAGCGAAGACCTGGAGTACAAGTTGGAATTCCAGGGTTTCGACTATCAAGACAAGCTCGAAAGCCACATGGCCAGTTACGTCGAGTTCCTGATGAGCGACGATCGATGGACTGAACTGCGACCCCAGCTGGAGCGCAACGACGGTGGCAACTCCCACCACGGGACACTTGGTACCTACATGCGGATGCTCGCCGAGTACCGCCGCATCAAGGATTCTCGGGATCGAGGTTTCCACCGGGACGACTACCTGCTGTCCACCGAGGAGCTCGAACAGATCGCCGCGGCTCAAGTCCACCCCTCACACCGTGGGTAGCTCGGCTGGGCTGGCCGGCCGGAACCGTCCCGGCGTCGAAATGCAGTGTTTCCGTGGCCAGTAAAGGGTGGGTGCAGCAGGGCGGCGCAGCGGCGCTGCTGGGCGATGCGTACCGGCGTGCGCCTGGCGGCTACGTCGCGTTCCTCGATGAAAGCTTCGAGCTGGGAGCCAACCGGCGGACCTTCTACCTGATGTCGGCTGTAGTCGCCCATCGCGACCAATTGACGCCGCTGCGCAACGGCCTTCTTGACGTGGTGGGCGATCGTTACTGGCACACGACGGAAAGCCTTCTCACCAGCGACGGCCGCCAGCAGGCAGTAGAGGTGGCGGAGTATCTGGGCGACGAGAACGGCACCGAAGTGTGCATCGTCTCCTGTCGGATGCCGCTCGGTGATGACGGTGGGGACGCTGCGCGCCGTGCATGCTTCGGGCAGCTCGCCGCCAGCCTGTGCACCGGGACGCAGCCGTTAGCCGGCGAGGTTCACCTGATGGTGCTTGAGCAGCGGGAAACGCAACATGAGCGCAGTTTCGATGCCAAGATCGTCAAGGAGCTGCGGGCAGAGAAGGTGATCTGCCGTCAGTGCCAACTGAAGCAGGTTTCTCCGCGGGACGAAAAGCTGCTGTGGCTTCCGGATCTGGTGTCCTCGGCGGTCCGACGCAGCATCACGCATCAGGAGAAGGACCTACTGGAGCCGATCGAACACATCGTCAGGGTGCTGAACTGCCCCTAAATGCAGAGCAACCCCGGCGCGCCGTAGCCATCAACCGGGGTCAGACAGATCGTGGGGCATAGCCGCAGAATCCGTACCTTGCTCCTGTCCGAAGTATGCCACCCATGGTCCGCGGATGTCCAGGTTAGCGCTGTCACAACGCGCGAAACGGAGCCCCGAGCGGAAGACCTGATTGCTATATGTTGCCTATAGGCAACATGAGCTGGGCACATTCGGGATGCCGATGTAGCTGTGGTGGTGGCTCGATGTCACCATCCCCCGATACCGTCGAGTCATGACGACGTGGTACCGGCGGCGGCCACACCGCACGGGGCTGGCCGTCGCGGCGACAGCGCTGGCGCTCGCCGCTGGTGCAGCGGTGACCAGCGGCCTCGCTCTGGCCCGCACTGTCGAACCCGCGCAGCACACGGTCAACGTGGTGGCACCCCCGCCGGCGGCCACCCATGACCCCAGCGAAGTCAAGGCGGCGAAGTCCACTGCATGCGCTGCGTGGGAGCGGTCGGCACGATCAACAGCTTCAGCTAGTAAGGCGAGTGCCGAAGCCTTGGAACAGAGCTGGAGTAGCCCCGAAAGCGTTGAAGCGCTGGCCAACGAGAAGCGCACTGGCATGACTGCGGTCTCTTACCTTCGTACGCAGACAGATTCTGCCACACCAGCTGCGACAGCAATACCGCTGCACGACTGGATGACGGCCAACATCAACATGTTGCACGCGCTGAACATGCGGCACTGGGACGAGGCCGATCGCGAACAGAAACGCGGTAACGATCTGGTCGATGTCATCACGTCCGAGTGCGGGTTGCGCTAATGCCTGCAGTCAGAGGGTCCGGGGGGTCGTATGGGCGGCTGATTGTTACACCGGATATGGAGCCGCCTGATGCCGCGCACTGGGACGCCCAGGAGCAGACCTATCGAGCGGGCGCGACGGCGTGGGACGGTATCTACCAGAAGATCGTCACCGACAACGCACAGTTTCGCGATGCCGCCGATTCTCAGGGCTTCGATGAGGCTCACCGGGTGGGTGCGGTGTTGGCCGAGGAGGCCAAGACGATCGCCGAATGGCACGACAAGTGCGCCAACAAGTGCGCCGATATCGCCACCGTGTTGCGTGACATCCGTGCCGGTCAAGAGCAGCTGATCCGCGAGGCTGATCCTAAAATCGCCGCCGCGCAGCTGCCCGGCGAAGCCGAAGCGCTGGTCGCTCAGTACCACGGCATGGCCAGGTATCAGACCGAGGCGGGGGTCACGGCCGCGATGGCCGCGCACACGTCGTTCAAGAAAAGCAGTGAAAACGTAAGGGCTCTAGATCTTCTGACGAAAAGGGGTGATGTCCCCACCGCGCCTCCGGTGCAACCGGTGGACCACACGTCGCCCGGTATTGAACAGGACGAAAGTCCCTACCGCTACACCGAAAAGCCGAAAGCCGGGGCCGACGCACCCGAGCCTGTGGACGACGCCCCGACCGACCAAAAAGGCGCAGCCGTCACGCAGCCTGGGGTGACGCCAGGAACTGGCGCGGAGACGGGCCGCACTGCGGCGGGGGATGAAAGTGTCTCGGCGGCGGGGCCACCGGTAACTCAGGCGACGCCGGGGATGGCTCCTGCGCCTCGGTCGGCCGCGGTCTCGCCGCTCGGTGGTGGCGGTGCGCCGTCGATGGGTGGTCTGGGTAGTGGCGGCGGTGGATTGGGTTCCGGTGGTGGGCTTCCGAAGATGCCCGGCGCTCTGGGAAGTGGCGGTATGCCGGGGGCGGGCTCTAATCCTCTGGGTAGCGGCGTAGGCCAAATGCCCGGCGCCGGAAGCCGATTGCCGAATGCTGGCGGGGTTCCGGGATCGCCTTCGGGCGCGGGGGCCACGTCGCCTTTGTCTGCGTTCAATCATGGAGCGGCGGCGACGGCGGGCATTGGTGGCGGGATACCGCCCGCGCCGCCGCCGGCACCGGCGAGTCCGTCGCCGGCCCTGTCGGCCGGTGGTGGGCATGCGTCACCGGCCGCCCCTACCGCCGCGCCCACCGCGGCGGGTATGGGGACCGGCGGGGGTGCACCGATGATGCTGCCGCCCGGTTCAATGGGACCGCCAGCCGGGCCCGTTCCACCGCCTGCGGCGCCGACCGTGCCAGCGGGCACTGTCGGCTCGACGAACGCCCCGGCGGCGTCGGCCGCGCCGTCACCGGTTGCGGCGGCGAGCCCGACACTGATCCCGGCCAGCGTGGTGGCCGCGGGCCAGACAGCGGCCGCCCAGGAGCGCCGCGAGTCGGCCGACGCGGCAGCGGCCAAGGAGTTGGCGTGGAAGCTGCAGCACGCGGCTCAAGCGGTCGAGTATCCGATTGAGTGGGCGGTAGGAGTCTTCCGCTCACCCAGCGGCACGGATACCGTCATCACGTCCAACGACGGGGCGAGTTACATTCCGGCGGGTGTGTTCGTTCCCCGCTCCGTGCGGGTGCTGTCCACAGATCCTTTGGTGGACGACCATTTTCGGCAACTCTGGTTCGGGTGGGGGGACCCGGCACGTGTGCTGATCGAGTATGCGCAGCTGCGCGCTGAGACGGGATGGCGGCTGGTCGCGGCCGCGACGACAGGCGTGGTGAACGTGTTGCGGAATGCCGGGGCAGAACACCCGCCCTCGTGCACGCGCCAGACCAACCCATGGCGGCAAGAGGGCGTCGAGATCCCCGCTCCGGTCCTGGACGGCATGCACGAGCACCGCCTCGCGGTGCTGTGGCCTGACGTGTACCCACGGTTGCTGCGCATCATGGAGGCCGACCCGATCTTTCAAGACCGCATCGTCTCAGGGGTGAGCGCATCGTTGATGCACTCGGCGACCACTCAGGCTCAGGCGGTCGACGACGGCATCCCCGACCCGATTCGCCAAGTCTGGATGACCAGGGGCGCTGACCGCGAACCAACCGTCCAGCAGTGGGCGGACTACGACGCCGAAGCCAAGAGCTTCAACGCCACCACAGCGATCTATCGGCCGGCGTTCGTCAACGGCTGCACCGCCGATCCCGGCGACACCCTCCAGGAGCGGGCCCGGTACCGGGCGCACTGGCTCGTGGCGCGTACCGCCGAGCACATCGGCGGGTGGTCCCGGCGCCCGCTGCCGCTACCCGACATGTGTTACGCCGCCGCCGCGACCGGCGACGCCCCTCATCTGCGCGACGTGATCGTCAAGGCCCTTGTCAGCGTCGAAGAGGACCTCCAATACGAGGTCCCTGGATGACGACACCAGATGGTGCGGACGGCGCAGCTTGGAGAGTCGAGCTAGAGCGCCGGCACGGGATGCTGGCCCGGACAGCCCGTCGCTAACGCTGCGCTGACCCCTGCTTCTCCGTGAATGCAGAGACGCCACTAGCTACGCCATGCCTCCGAGTATGTGGCACCGAAGCTGTCGAAACCGAAGCTGCGTACCCTGCCTACAAACCTCCATGGGCACGGGCAGTTTCTAAAGTTCGCGGCGGCTGACGAGGATGTCGCGCGCCGTGCGTCGCTCGGCGTCAGCGACTTCGCTGTTGAATGTGCCAGCCAAACGCGCATACGCCACGTTAAGGAGATCGTCGTTAATCTCGCCGGGCTGGCCTGCGACCGCTCGGGATTGGTCGGGTGAACTTGACACCATGTCATCAACGATATGTCGCGTGCGTTCAACACCGCCGTACATCTCGTCGACTCTCGCGGCGGCCTAGTGGCCCCCGCCCCTCAAATCAGCCCTGTTCCGCACGCCTTGCATAACGTATCCCACATGGTGCGTCCAGCAAGCTGGATCAGGCTAGCGGGTGGAAGTCCCGTCCCGGTAGGTACCGGAACGCCGGGTAGCA